>NZ_JAKEVK010000179.1:0-10099 GCF_022398435.1 Pseudoalteromonas sp. Isolate6
ATTTATTTGTTATAAATGAAAAAATTCTAACACCGCTCGCATGATAGTTAACTCTTCAAATTGATTGAGGAGTTAACTTAATTAGTATTACTCAAGTTAAATCCGCAATTTTACATTTACCGCCAGCACAAATGGCCTGAGATTGCGCCAACAGTAGCTCCGCTGTCGCTAAAGCATCGCTGAGCGCATCATGCAATTGATGAGGAGGTAAACCATAACGCATTCTACAAGCGTTTAGGGTTAATGCATCTTGCGCCAACGGATAGCCTTGCTTTAATACACGACGCTTGTCTATCTGCATAGTATCTAATAGCAAGGCAGGTCTTACATTTAGTTCAAAGCGCTGAAATGCTGCCTTAAGAAACGCCCAATCCATCTGTACATTATGACATACCAACACTTTACCGTGGAGCGCGCGCTGAAGCGCCAGCAACAAAGTTTGTAAGGATTCACCCTCAGCCAATCGACTACTACTAATACCGTGGAAAACTGGACTTTGTGCAAGCGATTGCACCTCACTGTTCAAATGATACTGCGCATCTTTCACTCGGATCCGCATATTTTTAATCGGCAACCAACCAGCCGACACAATTTCATGGCGCTTAGGATCAAGCCCGGTGAGCTCAAGATCTAGCACCACTAACTCGGCTTGCGCAAACGGCAGATGTTTATAGCGCCACTTAGCAATAGAGTGAGAAAACCAATTCATTGCTTATAAACTCCCTCGAGCAAACTTAAACGCACTCGCCTGCTGTGCTTGTTTTACTAAATAAAATGCTTCTTTGAGTTGATGCCGTTCTAGAGAAGAGAGGTTTTCTGGGTTAATACAATTTCCTGGTAATCCTTCACGGTTGATTTGAGTCTTTAGCCGCAATTGTGTTAAGAACCGCCAACAGTCTTTTAAATTGTCGATATCCGACTTAGCAAGTAATGGGCTTTTAGTCAGTGTCTCTAGGCGCTCTAATGTGTTAGCCCTTGCAACCCCAACCTTTAGCGCATACAACCTAACCACATCGTTGATAATAGCAACCCCACGTTTTTTAAGATCTAAATACTTATGTTTGCTCTTGTCTTTTTCCAGTTTAAATTGTTGAAAGATCCCGATCGGTACCGAATTTGCGTTGATGTCTGTCGCCATTGCCGCATAAAACAGCTCGTTTCGACTGATCTGATCCAAAGATTGGCGAAGGGTCGCATAGAGATCGCTGGCGCCATCAATAAAACGCATATCAAAGTAGATCTTGCAATTAAGCATCGCTTTTGGCGTAGGAGACAAGATCCAATTGCTAAATTTGGCGGTCCACTGGGCAACTGTGCCACGGCAATCTATATTACTAGCCATGATATTTCCCGGGCAAGATTGAATACCGCACTCGTTGAGTTGCTCACAGACAAACGCGCCTAAAGCAGCAAAGTAACTGCGATCGTTTTCGCTGATATTGTCTGGTAGCAATAAACCATTGTCCTGATCTGAATGTAAGGTCTGCTCTTCCCGTGCCTGAGAGCCAAAACAGATCCACGCAAAGCGGCAAGGCGCGGCGCCATGTTGCTGTTGATATAAATAGATTAATCTTGATGTTAGTGCATCAGTGAGGCCGCTTAGTAGTTTGCCAATCAATGAAATATCTTCGATATGATAGGAAAATTGGCGTAATAGATCCGGGATCTCCTGAGCACAGCTTTTGATAGCCAAAAGGTTTTGTGCTTTGTAGATCCTGCCGATAAGCTGCACTGGATCACTTTTTTGCTGTCTCAGCAGATCGGTGCTGGTCAGCATGCCCAGTGGTTTATATGCTTCATTTAACACAGGCAAATGATGAATATTGTGCTTAAGCATTAAATGCAGGGCCGAAAACACACGGTTGTTTTCAAAAATATGTTTTGGCTTTTCCGTCATGATCTCAGCAAGTGGAGCACTGGGATCTTTGTCTTGCGCTAGAACTCGATTGCGCAGATCTCTATCCGTCACAACACCAACCAAGCGCGCTTGCTCCGTGACCATAATTGATGAAACACGATGCTGGCTCATCAATTTGGCAGCGTCACGAATACTCGCTGTTGGCGCGATAGTAACCGCATCTTTAGTCATTAGCTCAGATATTTTCCGCTCTGACCAAGTTTCGCTCTGCTGTTTATAACGAGAAGAAAGTAGTCGGTTAGCATGTGCTCTAACAAAGTATTGCTCAAACGATTTGTATTCTCGGCGCAAAAAGTCAAAGTTCTGCTCATTGAGAATATAAACCAAGCCATCTTTTTGAACTTCGATGTGATTTTGAATGGCATCACCGGTTAATAAAGAAGGATAACCAAAGTAGTCTCCCTCGCTCATACGACCAATGACTTCGTCTTTAGCTGAGATAAGATCAACTACACCTGAGCGCAGCAAATATAGATTTGGCTTGCCATCTTGAAGCCAATCTTGTTGATTCGTCTGGCTAAGATAAACAATTTCGATATGTTTTGAAAAGTAGCTGGCAGCCGCTTCGGGCAATTCAGAAAACGGGGCTTGTTTATAAACAAACTGAAAGACATCTTGAATTTCTGGCGTCATACCTAACTATCCTTTTAATCGTCTACAATTTTACGCTATCAAAAACAAATTTGCCCAGCACGCTGGCTGGGCAAATTCGATTAGTATTGTTTAGTGTGCGTGAGCAGCGCTAGACCCTTTAGGGTTACGGATCCCATCAACCATCACTTTGACTTCTTCAGGTGTGTCCGCAGTTACCTTCATAACCAGTGCAGCTACAACGAAGTTTACTAGCATACCTACAATACCGATCCCTTCAGGAGAAATCCCAAACAACCAGTTTGCAGGGGCATTTAGCTCAGGGCTGACAAACTTAAAGTAAATAATATAAGCCGCAGTGAAACCTATACCCGTTACCATGCCGGCAATCGCACCTTCTTTATTCATGCGCTTAGAGAATATCCCCATGATAATTGCAGGGAAGAAACTCGCCGCAGCCAATCCGAAGGCAAATGCAACTACCGATGCAACAAACCCTGGCGGGTTTATGCCAAAATATGCTGAGATCCCAATCGCTACCATCGCGGCTAAACGCGCAGCCAGCAGTTCTTGTTTATCGTTGATATCCGGTTTAATGGTACGTTTCAACAAGTCATGTGATACCGATGTTGAAATAACCAATAGCAAGCCAGCAGTTGTCGAGAGCGCCGCAGCAATACCACCTGCGGCGACCAGTGCAATCACCCATGCAGGTAGATTCGCAATTTCTGGATTTGCTAATACCATAATATCGCGGTCGATCTTCACCTCGTTTGCACTTGCAGGATCATCAATCTTTCCTGCAGAGTACTGCATTTTGCCGTCACCATTCTTATCATTGAATACGATAAGGCCCGTTCTTTCCCAGTTTTTCACCCACTGTGGTGCTTCTTCATATACCGTGCCACTACCATCTTTACCGTTGATAGTATCGATCATGTTTACGCGAGCGAATGACGCAACAGCAGGTGCAGTTGTATATACGATAGCGATAAACACTAAGGTCCAAGCAGCTGAAATACGTGTGTCTTTTACTCTAGGAACGGTAAAGAAGCGAACAATTACATGTGGCAGACCAGCAGTACCAACCATAAGTGCAGCGGTAATAGCGAACACATCAACCATACTCTTAGAGCCTTCGGTGTACTGCGCAAAACCGAGTTCGGTACTGAGTCCATCTAGCTTGTCGAGTAGATAGGTGCCCGAACCATCAGCCAACGTTGCGCCAAAACCGGTTTGTGGTAGCAAATGGCCTGTCATCATCAGTGAAATGAAAATAGCAGGAACTAAATAAGCAAAGACAAGTACACAATATTGAGCGACCTGTGTATAAGTGATCCCTTTCATACCGCCAAGTACCGCGTAGAAGAATACAATCACCATTCCGATGTAAACACCCGTTTCAATATCCACTTCGAGGAAACGAGAGAACACCACACCAACACCACGCATTTGACCAGCAATATAGGTAAAACAGATGAAGATAGCACACAAAATCGCAACCACACGTGCAACCTGAGAATAGTAACGATCACCGATAAAATCAGGTACCGTGAACTTACCAAATTTACGTAAATAAGGTGCTAAACACAGAGCAAGTAATACGTAACCGCCGGTCCACCCCATCAGGTAAACACCGCCGTCGTAACCAGCGAAGGAAATAATCCCCGCCATTGAAATAAAGGACGCTGCACTCATCCAATCTGCAGCAGTTGCCATACCGTTTGCAACTGGAGGTACGCCGCCGCCAGCAACATAGAATTCATTCGTGGACCCAGCTCTCGCCCAGATAGCGATACCGATATAGAGCGCAAAACTAAGGCCGACGATAATAAAAGTTAAAATTTGAACATCCATCGATTAGCCCCTCACTCGTCCACGCCGTATTTTTTGTCTAATGCATTCATTTTTGAAACGTAGACAAAAATTAACGCAACAAAAGTATAAATTGCGCCTTGCTGAGAAAACCAAAATCCGAGTTTAAATCCAAAAAAACGAACTTCGTTGAGCACATCAACTAACAGAATGCCAAATCCAAATGAGACGACAAACCAAATAGCGAGTAGCTTAAACATCAAGGCGAGATTTTCTGACCAATATGCTTTCGCTTGTTCTTCACTTTTAAAAGCCATTTTAAATCTCCTATCACCCGCTCCAACATAGAGCAAGTTGTGTTAATAGACCTTAATGAGAGTAGCAACGGCTTGATAAGTTGAAATTGAGACCTTAGTCGTAACGGCAAGTTAACGTTTACGTAAACTGCAGATACATGATATTCATAAGAATTAAAAAGTCTTTATAAACAAAAAGATAAGTCAAAACAGGTTGGATGAAGATGTATTTTCAATGAATAGATACGACAGTAAGACATTAGTCTAACTTGAATGGTGAATGAACGCCCTTACTTACCAAATAAAAACCTAACACTTTGATTGTTAATAAGATTAAAAGCTCAAATAAAATTATACAGTAAACTAGACTATGGGTGCCATTTGTTTGCTAAAGTATGACGGTATAAACAACAAAAACTATAACAAACACTATGACTGCCATTTTACTCCTCGTTGCCGCTGCTTATATTGGTGTACTTTTTTGGCTCGCCAACTGGGGAGATAAAACCACCCCCCGCGCACTCAAAATTAGTCATCATCCGTTTGTTTATGCCTTTTCCTTAGGGATTTATTGTACCTCTTGGACTTATTACGGCTCGGTAGGTACTGCGGCCACCAGTAGCTGGCATTACTTCCCCATTCTTTTAGGCCCCATTTTACTGTTTTTGTTCGGTCAGGGGTTTTTACGTAAACTCATATTGGTCAGTAAAAAGCAGAATATCACCACCATTGCCGACTTCATTTCAGCACGATACGGTAAACGCCAAACGACGGCCGTCATGGTAACGATGATAGCCCTATTGGCTACCATTCCGTATATTGCACTTCAGCTCAAAGCCTTGAGTAGTAGCTTCTTGTTATTACAGCAGGACGAGCAAGTGTCTGGCACTGCGCTCGCATTAGCTGGCACTTTAATCATGGCATTATTTGCGATTTTCTTTGGCACAAGAAAGGTGGATGTGACTGAGTATCGCTCAGGGTTGATGTTGGCTGTTGCTTTTGAGTCTATCGTTAAACTGCTCGCGCTCGGTATTGTAGCCGTGCTTGCATGGCAATCCTTAACTCAGGTTCCCGACTCATTTGAAGCATTGAGCGAACATTGGCAATCCTTTGACTTCTTTAACTTCAATTTTGTTGGACAAACGCTCATGGCAGCGGCTGCCATCGTCTGTTTGCCACGACAATTTCACGTTGTGGTGGTAGATAACCACAACACTTCACACTTAAAAACCGCACGCTGGGCATTTACACTTTACCTGTTATTGATAGCGGCCATGATCATCCCGATCGCTACCGCCGCTATCCATCCCGACATTGGCTATGGTGCCGCACCAGATAGTTTCGTACTCGCTTTACCTATTATGATGGAGCATCCAATCCTCGCTACATTTGTATTTATCGGCGGTTTATCAGCGGCAACGGCCATGATAGTCGTTGCAACACTGACACTCAGTACAATGTTATCAAACGATGTAGTATTGCCTTTGTTGTTCAAGCGTAAATTTAAAAAAAACATTCTAAACAGCAGTTTTAAGAGTCAAATACTCTTAGTTCGGCGCTTTGTTATCGCCGCAATCTTATTACTTTCATATATGTACCAACAATGGTTTGGCCATGGTGAGGCACTCGCGAATATGGGATTAGTCGCCTTCTCATTAGTTACTCAGCTACTGCCTGCGATTGTCGGTGGGCTTTATTGGCGCAAAGGCCATGCGTATGGTGTATATGCCGGGCTCATCGCGGGCTTTATCTGTTGGATGCTATTTCTTATGTTTCCAATTTTGGAAGCCGGTGGATTACTTGATTATGAAATGCGTCAGACCCTTATCACCCGAGGAACTTTACTTGCACTGCTCGCTAACATTAGCTGCTATATTAGCTTCTCTATCGGTGCACAGGAGCGCCTAATCGACCGTATTCAGGCTGCAGCATTCGTAAACCCTAAAGATCAGGCTGCACTATCTAAACGCTTGAATAAACAAGTTCGCGCTACCGTGTATGACTTTAAAGTGTTGCTACAAACCTTCTTGGGGGTTCAGCGCAGTCAGCAATTGCTTGGGCACTATGCTCAAAATAATATTTTAGAAGATAATGACGCGTACCCAGCTCCTGAATTTATCTCATTCTGTGAGCGTGCACTCACGGGAGTGCTCGGAGCTTCATCAGCCCAAGCTCTGATCCGTACCGTATCCTCTGGTCGCCAAATGGCATTTGAAGAGGTAGTTAACTTTTTTGATGAAACCACACAAGCACTGCAGTTCAACCAAAACCTACTTTATACCTCATTAGAAAATTTAAGCCATGGAATTTCGGTTGTTGATAAAGATCTAAAACTTGTTGCATGGAACAGGCGTTATCACGAGATGTTCGCCTACCCAGACGGTTTCTTAGAAGTTGGACAACCGATAGAGGAAGTGATCCGCTTTAACGCCGAACGCGGTGAATGCGGACCTGGTGAAATTGATAAACACGTCGATAAACGAGTTCAACATCTGAAAAATGGTACTCCTCACCACTTTATTCGCCACCGTCGTGATGGCCAAGTATTTGAGATGACGGGAAACCCGCTGCCTGAAGGCGGATTTGTGACGAGTTTTTCAGATATTACCACACATATTGCGACGCAAAACGCACTGGAAGAAATCAATATGGATCTAGAGAACCGTATTGAGGCCAGAACCCAAGAGATCCGCACCATTAACATGGATCTTAAAGCGGAAATAGCCAATCGTCACGAAACAGAGCAGGCACTAATGGCCGCTAAAAAAGAAGCAGAACAAGCAAATGAGAGTAAAACCCGCTTCTTAGCGCTTGCCAGTCATGATATTTTGCAACCACTCAATGCCGCACGTCTGTACCTAGCAGCGATTGATAGCAACAATTTAATAAGTAAAGATCAGGGTAACTTTGAAAAACTCACCGATAGCCTAGACTCTACTGTACACCTGATGAGTGCGCTTTTGGATATTGCAAAACTTGAGCAAGGTGCAATGAAGCCCACTCCTAGGCACTTCAACATTGACGATATCTTACTACCACTGGCAAATGAGTATGCCATCATTTCAAAAGAGAAAGGTCTCGAACTTAAGGTGAGAAGCTCCCACAGCATTGTACACAGCGACACCACTTACCTGCGCCGGATCATTCAAAATCTGGTTTCCAATGCCGTTAAATATACCGACAGTGGCAAAGTGCTTATCGCCTGTCGACGCCGTAAACATAGTTTGAGGCTTGAAGTATGGGATACCGGCCCTGGTATTTCAAACCATGAGCAAAATAAGATCTTTAACGATTTTTATCGTATTCAAGCTGGCGATAATAAAGGTATTGGACTTGGGCTTGGTGTTGTGAAACGCCTATGCGATCTATTATCCATCACGATTTCAGTGAACTCGGTTGTCAATCAAGGCAGCCGCTTTGCCATAGATATACCCTATGGCAATGTGGATTTACTCCAAGTAAAAGAAGATATTAGCCAAAAGCCGCAAAACAAAACTCAACTTAATGTCATCGCGGTTGATGACGACCCGAAAAATTTAGAAGCCATGGCGAGCCTGCTAGATAAATGGCATTGCCACTACCAGCTGTTTTATAAGGTAGAGGACGCACTTGCTTACGCAAAACATAACTCCGCACCAGATGTTATTTTAATGGATTATCAACTTAACGATAACTGTGACGGGATCT
Organism: Pseudoalteromonas sp. Isolate6; assembly: GCF_022398435.1. NCBI lineage: Bacteria > Pseudomonadati > Pseudomonadota > Gammaproteobacteria > Alteromonadales > Pseudoalteromonadaceae > Pseudoalteromonas > Pseudoalteromonas sp. Isolate6. The sequence goes on from NZ_JAKEVK010000179.1 coordinate 8,308, forward strand.
CTTTGATCAAATCGCTACGCACCGCGTGGCAAGATACGATTCCAGCTATTTTAATTACCGCTGTGAGGGATGAAGAAGTAAAAGTCGCCGCTAAAAGTGAGCAGATCCATTACCTGTCTAAGCCAGTAAAGCCAGCGAAACTCAAGGCTCTGCTCAACCATGGGCGGTGAGCGCACAGACAGTTGCTGAATACCATAGCAATTGCAAAGTTTTTTGTCAGTAAGCGTTTATCTCACTGCCAATTCGCAGTATTCTGAAAGTTCGTTTAGATGAATTGGAATGAGGAAATGAGTTACGTACTAACGACAGAGTGTAAAGATGATATAGGACTGATCGCGAAGATAACAAGCCTTTGTCATGAGCACGACCTAAACATCACGCGCAATAATGAGTTTGTAGATAAAGAAGGACAGCGTTTCTTTATGCGTACAGAGCTCACAGGCACACCCAGTGATAACTTTCTAGCACAACTTCGTCAGTCATTACCAACTGGTGCCAAGTTAAACCTATACGGGCAAGAGCGAACAAAAGTGGTGCTACTTGCGACGAAGGAAGCACACTGCTTAGGCGGTGTGTTGCTTAAACAATATGAACAAGCATTCAATATTGAAGTGCAAGCAGTTATCGCAAACTATGATACGTTGGAACCCCTTGTTAAAGGTTTTGGTATTCCTTTTCATCTGGTATCACATGAAGGGTTGAGTAGAGCTGAGCATGACAGTGCAATGGCTGATTTAATCGAACAATATGATCCCGATATTGTTGGCTTGGCAAAGTATATGCGGATCTTAACACCGGAATTTGTCTCGCGCTTTGACGGGAAAATTATTAATATCCATCACTCATTCTTGCCCGCCTTTATCGGTGCAAAACCCTACCATCAGGCATTTGAGCGTGGTGTGAAAATTATTGGTGCTACCGCTCACTTTGTTAATGATGAATTAGATGAAGGACCTATTATTGCCCAAAATGTCACACAAGTTAGCCATGCTCAAAATGCTGAAGAAATGGCAAGAATCGGTAGAGACATTGAAAAAACAGTATTTTGTAACGCGTTGCAATTAGCCTGCGAGCATAAGCTTTTCATTAACGGCAATAAAACTGTCGTCTTTTCATAATCAGGATTAGAAACGCTGTTTAGCAGCATGGGAATTAAGCGCATGGATGCGTGAAGAAATTATACCAACTAGCTTAGTTAACTCCAGCTTGGGATAAGAATTTAAAAACAAGTGAACTATAAGCCTGTTCCAAGATCAGATCTTTCGACCAAAAAAGAAAGTGAGCTATTAAGGAACAGGCACGAATAAGTTAGTTGAGTGGTTTAGCGATACCGATGATTTTACGAGGTTTTCTAAATTCCAAACAAAAAAAACCATCGCATTGCTGCAACGGGTTTGACGTACATGGATGTACTAATGTCGATTAGAACCATGGATGAATGCTGTTAATCGACCTTTAATAAGGCCCTGGCTCGCTACGAACTAGGATGTTTAATTCTTTTTGTTTGAGAAGCCCAACAGCTCGGCGGGTAAACCACCTCCGACCACGCTGCTCAGTGCAGGTGCTGTGGTGGGAGCGAGCTTGCCTCGCGATGTGTTGATTGCTTGTGATATGTTTTCAAATCCCACATAGCAAAAAACCCGTCGCATTGCTGCAACGGGTTTCTCTAATAAGGCCCTGACGATGTTCTACTTTCACATGGGAAGCCCACACTATCATCGACGCTGTTTTGTTTCACTTCTGAGTTCGGCATGGGGTCAGGTGGTTCCAAAACGCTATGGTCATCAGGAAA
>NZ_JAKEVK010000018.1:0-46233 GCF_022398435.1 Pseudoalteromonas sp. Isolate6
CATTTATACCAGTTGTATTAAGTAAATGATCTATCTTGAAGCGGGGAAATAGCTTTAGTAGCAAGGCAAAAATTTTGCTATTTAGTTGTTCTAAATGAGAAATTTTTAACGAAGCTAATATGCTATTTCACCCTTCAAATTGATTAGATAATTAATTCAATTGGTATTAAATATACCCAATCAAAGCTTGAACTTAGATAGTGCTTGGTGGGAGGTTAATTTCGTAGAGTTTGAGTATTAAGGTGTGGGTCTACTTACTTCTGTTCATCCGCATCTTTACGAAGAGAATCTGTAGTTTAAACCTAAGAGAGATTGTACTGTGCGGGTTATGAAAAAGAAAAAGCCGAGCTGTGCTCGGCTTTTTTTGTGTCTTTAATAAGACTAATTACTCTGCAGACTGTGCGTCTTCTTGAACTTCTTCAGCCGCTGGGCGATCTAGTAGTTCAATGTAAGCCATTGGTGCATTATCACCTGTACGGAAGCCACACTTAAGAATACGAGTGTAACCACCTGGACGATCCGCGAAACGTGGACCAATCTCAGTGAACAATTTACCAACTACTTCTTTATCACGCGTGCGAGCAAACGCTAAACGACGGTTTGCTACGCTGTCAGTCTTAGCCAGTGTGATTAAAGGTTCAATTACACGGCGCAGCTCTTTTGCTTTAGGCAAAGTAGTTTTGATGATTTCGTGCTTCACCAAAGAACCAGCCATGTTGCTAAACATCGCTTTGCGATGGCTGCTGTTACGGTTTAATTGACGACCACTCTTACGATGGCGCATGACCCTATCCTTCTAACTAAACTAATATAGTAACTTAGATTACTCAGCCAGACTTGCAGGTGGCCAGTTTTCCAGGCGCATGCCCAGAGAAAGACCACGTGAAGCTAGCACGTCTTTAATTTCAGTTAGAGACTTCTTACCAAGGTTTGGTGTTTTCAGAAGCTCAACTTCAGTACGCTGTACTAAGTCACCGATATATTGAATTTGCTCGGCTTTCAGACAGTTTGCAGAACGTACAGTTAGTTCTAAGTCATCAACTGGACGAAGTAGAATCGGATCGAACTCCGGCTTCTCTTCTTTCTCTTCTGGCTCAGAAACATCACGTAGGTCTACGAATGCATCTAATTGCTCAGCAAGGATTGTTGACGCACGGCGGATCGCTTCTTCAGGATCTAAAGTGCCGTTCGTTTCCATATCAATGATTAGTTTATCTAAGTCTGTACGCTGCTCAACACGAGCTGACTCAACCGAGTACGCAATACGCTCAACCGGGCTGAATGATGCATCTAGCAACAAACGGCCGATTGGGCGCTCATCGTCATCAGAGGATAAACGACTAGACGCCGGTACATAACCGCGACCACGCTCAACACGAATGCGCATGCTGATTTCGCTATTGTCAGCAGTTAAGTGACAAATGACATGCTCAGGGTTGGCGATAGTCACATCTCCGTCGTGCTGGATATCAGCCGCAGTCACAGGGCCTACACCAGACTTAGTCAGGGTAAGAAAAACTTCATCTTTACCTTCTAGAGATACCGCTAGACCTTTAAGGTTTAACAGAATTTCAATGATGTCTTCTTGTACGCCTTCTTTCGCGCTGTACTCGTGCAATACACCGTCAATTTCAACTTCTGTCACAGCACAACCAGGCATAGATGAAAGAAGTATACGACGTAGAGCATTACCTAGTGTGTGGCCAAAGCCACGCTCTAGAGGCTCTAAAACAACTTTAGAACGCGTTGAGCTTACAGCGTCGATATCGACTAATCTTGGTTTTAGGAATTCGGTTACAGAACCCTGCATTTTATCCTCTCTTAACTCTTAACTTTACTTCGAGTAAAGTTCGACGATTAGTTGTTCGTTAATGTCCGCAGACAGATCAGAACGCTCTGGTAGACGCTTGAAAGTGCCTTCCATTTTCTTACCGTCAACTTCAATCCAAGTTGGCTTTTCACGTTGCTCAGCCAACTCTAGAGCAGCGATGATACGCGCTTGCTTTTTAGACTTCTCGCGAATTACTACTACATCTTCAGGAGTAACTACGAAAGAAGGGATATTAACAACACGACCATTAACCATAATCGCTTTGTGGCTTACTAGCTGACGCGCTTCAGCACGTGTGCTTGCAAAACCCATGCGATATACAACATTGTCTAGACGTTGCTCTAGAAGCTGTAACAAGTTTTCACCTGTGTTACCTTTAAGGCGAGCAGCTTCTTTGTAGTAGTTACGGAATTGCTTCTCTAGTACACCGTAGATACGACGAACTTTTTGCTTTTCACGTAGCTGTAAACCGTAATCAGATAGACGACCTTTACGTGCGCCGTGCTGACCAGGTGCTGTTTCTAGTTTACACTTAGAGTCAATTGCTCTTACGCCGCTTTTAAGGAACAGGTCAGTACCTTCACGACGACTCAGCTTGAGCTTAGGGCCCAAATATCTTGCCATGTTCTTTCTCCTAACCTATTGTTATACGCGACGTTTCTTCGGTGGACGACAACCATTGTGTGGAATTGGCGTCACGTCAGTGATGTTAGTGATACGGTAACCAGCAGCATTCAATGCACGAACAGCAGACTCACGGCCTGGACCTGGACCTTTGATGAATACTTCTAGGTTCTTAAGACCGTACTCTTGTGCAGCAACACCTGCACGCTCCGCAGCAACCTGTGCAGCGAATGGAGTAGACTTACGAGAACCACGGAAACCTGAACCACCTGCAGTCGCCCAAGAAAGAGCATTGCCTTGACGGTCAGTGATGGTCACAATCGTGTTGTTGAAAGATGCATGAACGTGAGCCATGCCGTCAACAACCTGCTTTTTGACCTTTTTACGACGAATTGGTGCTTTTGCCATAACTTACCCCACCTTATTTCTTGATAGGCTTGCGAGGACCCTTACGAGTACGCGCGTTAGTCTTAGTACGCTGACCACGTAGTGGTAGCGAACGACGGTGACGTAAGCCACGGAAACAACCAAGGTCCATAAGACGCTTGATGTTTAGTGTAACTTCACGACGAAGATCACCTTCAACAGTGTACTTGCCAACTTCTTCACGAAGGATGTCAAGTGTTTCGTCATTTAGCTCGCCGATTTTAGTAGTTTCAGCGATACCTGTCGCAGCTAAGATCGCCTTAGCGCGAGTTTTACCTACACCATAGATGCTTGTTAAACCGATAACAGCATGCTTATGATCAGGAACGTTAATGCCTGCGATACGGGCCACTAACATATCTCCTATAAATAAACTTGATTATCATCTTGCTGGAAAGCCCGTATAGGATACCCAACCGACATTCAAGTTTTACCAAAGAAACAGGCTAAGTAAAGTTACTCAGCCTGCACGACTTAATTTGCTTAGCCTTGCCTTTGCTTGTGCTTTGGCTCACTGCAGATCACACGTACAACACCTGCACGCTTGATTACTTTGCAGTTACGGCAAATTTTCTTAACGGAAGCACGTACTTTCATTACTCAACTCCGTAAACTGACCTTAACGGCCGTAGCCTTTAAGGTTCGCTTTTTTCAGCACAGAATCATATTGATGTGACATCATATGAGTCTGTACTTGTGCCATAAAGTCCATGATGACAACAACGATAATCAGAATCGATGTACCGCCGAAGTAGAATGGCGTTTGCCATGCCATAGTCATAAACTCGGGCACCAGACAGATAAAGGTTATATACAAAGCACCTGCCAATGTCAGGCGTGTCATCACTTTATCAATGTATTTAGATGTCTGCTCACCTGGACGAATGCCTGGAATAAAAGCGCCAGATTTTTTCAGGTTATCTGCTGTCTCACGCGGGTTAAATACCAACGCAGTATAGAAGAAGCAGAAGAAGATAATAGCCGCAGCTAATACCATCGCATACAGTGGTTGACCTGGAGTCAATACTGCTGAGATAGCTTGTAGCACATCAGCGACCGGACCTTCACCTTGGCCAAACCAGCTTGCTATTGTACCAGGGAACAAAATGATACTGCTAGCAAAGATTGGTGGAATAACACCCGCCATGTTAACTTTTAGTGGTAAGTGCGTGCTTTGAGCAGCAAATACCTGACGACCTTGTTGACGCTTCGCATAGTTTACAACGATACGACGTTGACCACGTTCGAAGAACACAACTAGGTAAGTTACAGCGAATACGATTACCGCAATCAATAACAATGCTAAAATATGCAGATCACCTTGGCGCGCCATTTCTGCTGTCGAACCAATTGCAGACGGCAGGTTAGCTACAATACCAACAAATATTAGAACTGAGATACCGTTACCGATACCACGCTCAGTGATTTGTTCGCCCAACCACATAAGGAACATCGTTCCCGTGACTAAGCTCACTACAGCTGTGAAATAGAAGCCGAAGCCTGGATTCACAACTAGGCCTTCCATCATATTAGGTAGACCAGTAGCGATACCTATCGATTGGAATGTAGCAAGCACAAGCGTACCATAACGCGTATACTGGCTGATTTTCTTACGCCCTTGCTCACCTTCTTTCTTAAGCTCTATCATCGCAGGATGTATGTGCGTTAATAGCTGCATAATAATCGAAGCCGAGATGTACGGCATAATACCTAGCGCCAATACCGATGCACGCTCAAGCGCACCACCGCTGAACATGTTGAACATCTCAACAATGGTGCCCTTTTGTTGCTCGAAGAATTCGGCAAGTACAGCGGCGTCAATCCCAGGGATTGGCACAAAAGAGCCCAGACGGTAAATAATGATAGCACCCAATACGAATAGTAATCGGCGCTTCAGTTCCGCAAGCCCACTTTGTGCACTTTGCATATCTTGACCTGGTTTAGCCATAGCGTACTTCCTTAGTCTTCTACCTTGCCTCCGGCAGCTTCGATAGCTTCGCGTGCACCTTTAGACACTTTCATGCCTTTAACAGTAACAGCGCGTGAAACTTCGCCAGATTTTACAACTTTTACGAACTGGATGTTCTTTTTAACGATACCAGCTGCCTGTAACGCGTTTAGATCTACCACATCGCCTTCAACTTTAACGATTTCGAATAGATTCACTTCTTTAGACACAAGAGACTTGCGTGAAGTGAAACCAAACTTAGGTAGACGACGTTGCATAGGCATTTGACCGCCTTCGAAACCAACGCGTACTTTACCGCCAGAGCGTGATTTTTGACCTTTGTGACCACGGCCACCAGTCTTACCAAGACCAGAACCGATACCACGGCCAACACGCTTACCAGCTGTTTTTGAACCTGCAGCAGGTGAAAGTGTATTCAAGTTCATCGAATTACCCCTCAACCTTAACCATGTAAGAAACTTGGTTGATCATACCGCGAACTGCTGGCGTATCTTCTAGCTCAACAGTGTGATTGATACGACGTAAACCAAGGCCACGTAATGTAGCTTTATGCTTCGGTAAACGACCGATTGAGCTACGTACTTGAGTTACTTTTACTGTGTTTGCCATGGTGTCTTACCCCAAGATTTCGTCAACGCTAAGACCACGCTTCGCAGCAATACCTTCTGGAGAATTCATATTCTCTAGCGCTGCGATAGTTGCGCGAACGATGTTGATCGGGTTAGTTGAACCGTATGCTTTAGATAGTACGTTCTGTACACCAGTTACTTCTAGTACTGCACGCATCGCACCACCTGCGATGATACCTGTACCTTCAGATGCTGGCTGCATGTATACTTTAGAACCCGCGTGGCGACCCTTGATTGGGTGCTGTAGCGTGTTACCTTTTAGTTCAACAGTGATCATGTTGCGACGTGCTTTTTCCATTGCTTTTTGAATAGCAGCAGGAACTTCACGTGCTTTACCATAACCAAAACCTACTTTACCAGCGCCATCACCAACTACTGTTAGTGCAGTGAAGCTAAAGATACGACCACCTTTAACCACTTTAGACACACGGTTTACCGCGATTAGCTTTTCAGCCAATTCAGGCTGTTGTGCTTTTGCTTCTACGTTAGCCATTGTCTACTCCTAGAATTGCAGACCGGCTTCGCGCGCAGCATCAGCTAGCGCCTTCACACGGCCGTGATATTTAAAGCCACTGCGATCAAAAGCGATTTTTTCAACGCCTTTGTCAGCTACGCGCTCAGCGATTGCTTTACCAACTGCTTGAGCCGCTTCGATGTTGCCTGTGCCTTTAACTGTTTCAACAATTGCTTTTTCAACAGTAGAAGCAGCAGCCAGTACATTACCCTCAGCATTGATTACTTGAGCGTAAATGTGACGTGGCGTGCGGTGGATAACAAGACGTGTTGTGCCTTGTTCGATAATATTTCTACGAGTGCGCTTAGCACGACGTAGACGAGCTGTTTTCTTATCCATCGTCTTACCTTACTTCTTCTTAGCCTCTTTACGACGCACGTGCTCATCAGCATAACGTACACCTTTACCTTTATAAGGCTCTGGTTCACGGTATGAGCGGATGTTAGCAGCTGTTTGACCAACTAACTGCTTGTCTGCGCCTTTAACAACAATTTCAGTCTGGCTTGGAGCTTCGATAGTGATACCTGTTGGGATCTCGAAGTTCACTGGGTGAGAAAAGCCAAGGGTTAAATCTAATGTATTACCCTTAACTGCCGCACGGTAACCAACACCTACTAGCTGTAGTTTCTTCTCATAACCATCGTTAACACCAACAATCATGTTGTTGATTAGCGCGCGTGCAGTACCAGCTTGAGCCCAAGCATTAGCAACTTCACGAGGAGCTGTAGTGATAACGTTGTCGTTTAGTGAAACTTCAACCGCATCGTTGATTGTGCGAGTTAATTCACCGTTCTTGCCTTTAACTTTGATGTCCTGGCCGTTAATTGTAACTTCAACACCGGCAGGAACATTGATTGGAGCCTTCGCTATACGAGACATAGTTCCCCTCCGATTAAGCTACAAAGCCAATGATTTCACCACCAACGCCAGCGGTACGCGCAGCGCGGTCTGTCATCAGGCCTTTAGAAGTTGATACGATAGCGATACCTAGACCACCCATTACCTTAGGTAATTCGTCACGTCTCTTATAGATACGTAGACCAGGGCGGCTAACACGCTGGATGTTTTCGATTACAGCTTTGCCTTCGAAGTACTTAAGTTCGATAGTCAATTCTGCTTTTACGTCACCAGATACTGCGAAGTCAGTGATATAACCTTCGTCTTTAAGTACCTTAGCTACAGCTACTTTCAGCTTTGAAGTTGGCATTGAAACAGATACCTTCTTCGCAGACTGACCGTTACGGATACGTGTGAACAAATCCGCAATTGGATCTTGCAAGCTCATGTCTTACTCCCGTGATTCTATTACCAGCTAGCCTTTTTAAGGCCAGGAATTTCACCGCGCATCGCTGCTTCGCGAACTTTGATACGGCTTAAGCCGAACTTGCGAAGATAACCATGAGGGCGGCCCGTGATGTTACAACGATTACGTTGACGTGAAGGGCTAGAATCGCGTGGTAAAGACTGTAGCTTTAACACTGCATCCCAACGCTCATCATCAGATGCATTAACATCGCTGATGATAGCTTTTAACGCAGCACGCTTTTCAGCATACTGAGCAACTAATTTAGCACGTTTTACGTCACGTGCTTTCATTGAATTCTTTGCCATAACCCTACCCTTACTTTTTGAATGGGAAGTTGAACGCTTCTAACAACGCACGGCCTTCGTCATCTGTTTTCGCAGAAGTAGTGATTGTGATATCCATACCGCGAACGCGGTCTACTTTATCATAATCAATTTCTGGGAAGATGATTTGTTCACGTACGCCCATAGAGTAGTTACCGCGACCGTCAAAAGACTTTGCGCTAACACCGCGGAAGTCACGAATACGTGGCATCGCGATAGAGACTAAACGCTCTAGGAAATCCCACATACGCTCGCCGCGTAGGGTTACTTTACAGCCAATTGGGTAACCTTCACGGATCTTAAAGCCAGCAACTGATTTGCGTGCTTTAGTCACTAGAGGCTTCTGACCAGAGATTGATTCTAGGTCTGCTACTGCGTTTTCTAGAATTTTCTTGTCAGCTAGGGCTTCGCCCACACCCATGTTAAGTGTGATCTTTTCGATCTGAGGGACTTGCATGACAGAGCTGTAACCGAACTTCTCTTGAAGCTCTTTTACCACTTTGTCTTTGTACACTTCATGCAGTTTCGCCATCGTCTACTCCAACTATTAAATAGTTTTACCGGTAGACTTGAAGAAACGGACTTTTTTACCGTCTTCAAATCTAAAACCTACACGATCCGCTTTGCCAGTTTCGGCATTGAAAATCGCTACGTTTGATACGTCGACTGACGCTTCTTTCTCAACAACACCGCCAGCTTGCTGTAGTTGTGGTACAGGCTTCTGGTGTTTCTTGATGATGTTAACGCCTTCAACAAATACTCGGCCAGTTTCAGTAACAACTGAAAGCACTTTACCGCGCTTACCTTTGTCTTTACCGGCTAGTACGATTACTTCGTCATCACGACGGATTTTTGCTGCCATGATCGACTCCTTATAGTACTTCTGGTGCTAGTGAAACGATCTTCATGAACTTTTCAGTACGAAGTTCACGAGTCACAGGGCCGAAGATACGAGTACCAATAGGCTGTAAGTTATCATTTAAGATAACAGCCGCATTGCTATCGAAACGGATTAAAGAGCCGTCTGGACGACGTACGCCTTTTTTAGTACGCACTACTACTGCGTTTTTAACATCACCTTTCTTCACTTTGCCGCGAGGAATCGCTTCTTTAACAGAAACTTTAATGATGTCGCCAACCGCTGCGTAGCGACGGTGCGAACCACCAAGGACTTTTATACACTGCACTTTGCGAGCGCCGCTGTTATCAGCAACGTCCAGCTGAGTTTGCATTTGGATCATCTTAATGACCTCCGGTGTAGTTACAACTCGCCTAGATTTCGTTCAAAATCAAGGCATTTAGGTTAAATTCCACTCAAAAAACTGTGATTATGTCTTTCAAGGGCGGGCAATTGTACCAGCAATGTCGCATCAAAGATAGTTCAATTTTTAATTAATTTAACGCGTTAACATGACGTACCAATTACAGTTTGGGGATATGGCGACAAGCAATCGAGAATTCAACCACTTGCGCATATATTGAACAAATTTTACAGCGGAAATTTTGTTTCGATTATTATTTACTCAGATGCTTTGAGCAAAAACATCTCGAATTTTATATCTGAGAAACTCAAAATTTAATCAAAAACGATATTTAAAGAAAATAGTCGAGATAAATCTCGACCTACGGCTCCCTCTTACTTTTGATGTAATCACTCACATTGCTTACGGTGTCTAGCCAATAACCATTTTTAGGGTCCTGTAAATAAGGAATAAGCTGGTCTAACATTTTGGTATCGACGGTGTACATGCCTTTTTCACCCACTTCATGTCCAGCAAGGATGATCCAACTGTTATTTGCCCTAAGATGCTCCAGCAGCCCTTTTAGTTCTTCAAAGCTAACGCCGTCCATCCTGATTCCGGTGAGTTGCGCAAAGTCAGTATAAGTTGGGTGGTTAGCGGTTTCATCTAACCACGTACGGCCACTGTCAAAGTGCTTCGCAATCACCGGTACATAACTTTTTACTTCAGCGCCGCGACCAACAAAGGTATTACCACAAGGGTATGCAAAGCTTCTGGGGGTTACGCCCAAATGCTTTTCAATATATTTTGTGGTGCTTACTACATCGCGTTCTATGTAGGCCAAATCAACTTGTTCCAGCCCTTTGTCCTTTTCCCTTAGCCAGGCAAAGTTACCCGTACATAAGTGTTCACTGGTGTGGTTGCCTATTTCATGCCCCTGCTTCACCGCCGCTTGCCACAATCCGAGCTTTTCCTCCACCTGTGATGGCATAACATAAAATGTGCCCTTCACCTTATGGCGATTAAGTAACGGCACTCCCACCTCAACTTGACTTGGCCTTGCATCATCAAACGTAAGGCTTATTGCGTTACGAGCATTATTAGGATAATTAAAGGTTTGGTTGCTATCAGCCGCTATACTAGAAGTATTTACGAGCAGAGCGCTTGCCATCATGGCAGCTAAACTGAAGTGAGAAACTAAATTAGAAGATAACTTTGCCATTTGTTTGTCCTTATTGTTATTTATCCTTATAACCTATATGAGGCTGTGAGTATGACAAAGTGTTAAATTTTCAACTTGTTATTTGCGACTAAGGCCAACGCAAATGGTACTAATTTAGTATTTTTAGCGATACACTAATCCCAATAATAAAAGAGAAAGACAGCGCTGTGTTGAAGTTAGAAGAATACTATCAGGACGTGATCTTGCTCGCCGAAGGCGGAATGAGCAAAGTGTACCTTGCTACCGACAAAAAATTAGGCCGCCGAGTAGCGGTAAAGGTGATATCACTAACTCAGCACACGCAATCAGATGCACTCAACGAAGCCCGCCTGTTAGCGCGTTTTAACCATCCAAATATAGTACAAATTTATGATGTATTTGAAAGCGATGGCCAAATGGCTTTGGAAATGGAGTATGTGCAAGGTGCAACTCTACAGCACTACACAAAAACACACGTATTAACTAGCGAGCAAAAAGTCGAACTATTAAGCCATATTGCCGATGGCCTGGCCTCAGCTCATGGCCAGAACATTCTTCATTTAGACTTAAAACCTGGCAATATACTGGTGAATGAACAGAGCATAGCCAAAATTGCCGACTTTGGTATTTCACAATTAGAAGACAACCAAGCCTCTCGTCCACATACCAGTTACGGTAGTCTTACAGCAATGTCACCAGAGCAACTGCGTGATGAAACACTAGACAGCCGCAGTGACTTATTCTCATTTGGGCTAATCGCTTATCAACTGTTAGCTGGGCACCATCCTTACTTCGAGCAAGCTGACGATGGCAGTGACAAGTCTATTGCTGAGCAGATCAAGTTCCAACCGTTAAAAGCAAGTGCTAAACGTATTTTAGATATTCCCCCTGCACTGGCACAGCTTATTGATCGCTTATTGCAATACGACAAAAACGCTCGTCCAAGCTGCGCGAATGAAGTCAGTCAGCAGCTAAAGCAAATTTTACACACCTTTAGCTACGATAACAGCGAAGCGACAGTGTCACTTGAACAAATAGAGCTACGAGATAGAGCTAGAGAGAAAGCCAAAGCACGTAAAAAGCAACTAGGTATTGCAGCATTTTTCACCTTTTTAGTGTGTTTAGCCGTTGGTGGGTATTGGTATTGGCAGGAAACCAAACCCAAGATCTATATTGCAGCGCTACCGATAAAATTCACTAACTCTTTTCAACTACTTGAAGCGCATCAACAAAACATCGAGCTAGCAATTAACGACGCACTTAAACAACATTTTTTAAGTAATAATGATTACGTTTTCATTTCAGACAGTGAAGTAGATCAAACACAAAAATTTATTGGTGTTGACGCACCATTAAAAGCATTGGGGCGAGCGTTAAATAGTAATGAGCTTATTACGATAAAACTAGACTGTAATATTCAAAGCTGTGACATCGTTATCGACTTAGTTGATGCGTCTAATGGAGCCTTAATTAATAGTGCGCGAACAATGACGTCGAGTGAAAACTACAGCCATGTTTTTGCTATTACAGCCTCGGCCTTCTCTTCATTAACCGGACGCTCAACTGATTTAGCCACTAGCAATAAAACATTACTGAATAACTACGCCACACTGCATGATGCTAGCTTAGTAAAAGGGGCTGACCGCGCTGCGATATTAAAAGAGTTAACAACGCTGATTGATACTGCGCCGGACTTCTTGCCGCTGTATTCACTTTACTCTGAACTCGCGCCGCAGTTATATAGAGATAGTTCGAATGACCAAGTACTTCAAAACTGGGAACAAGTATTACAGCAAGCCCCCAAGAGATTAAAAGGAAGTACAATTATTCAAGGGTCCTATCTCAAGTTTTATGCTCTTGTAAAAGACAAGAGCCATGCCAAAGAAACCTTTTTAGCAATTCAGAATTCAGCCAAGGACGAGTATCAAAAGCATGCTTTGATCAGCATCTACTATCATTTAATAGACGATTACGCTTCGGCACTTCATCACACTGAGCTTGCCTATAAACTTAGGCCAACCTTAAAAGTCATCCGCAATGCAGCCTTGTTCAATATGAAGCTTGGCCAATATGAAGAAGCCTTGCCGTACTTACGAGCAGCCAGCCACTACGGCCCAGATAACCTGAAAACACTAAAGGCCATTGCCGATATCTCTCTTCTACTTGGTAAACTCCATGAAGCTAACAAATCTTATCAAGCTTTAGTTAAGCGCTCATATACAAGTACGGCTACCTTTAACAATTATGCCATTGTATTAATGCTCTTAGGTGATTTAGAACGGGCACTCGAGTTTGCTGAGCGAGCCACTCAGTTGGCGCCCAGCAATGTAGAAATCTTACTTAACTATGCAGATATTTACTCCCTAATGGGTGAGAAGACGAAAGCCAGTGAAGTGTATCTGCAAATTTTAACCAGTGCTCCAACAAGCCAAGTTGAAGTCGTGCGTATTCAAGCTTTGGCACACCTAGGTCGGAACCAAGAGGCATTAATAGCAATTGATGAATATTTGGCAGAGTACCCCGATTCAGCTGAGGCTTTTTACGTAAAATCGTTAATTCAGACACTGATAGAAGAAAAGTATTCCGCAATGGCTTCACTGAAAAAAAGCATTGATTTAGGCTGGAGTCCGTCTTTTTATCGCTTGTCATGGTTCAAGACACTATGTCACTCGCCATCACTTGAATTAAGAATTGGCACAGAACACTTTACCTATCTGTGCCAAGTGCAAATTACGAATTAACTTGGAACATCTGGGTCGTCAATTATCACCCTTGGATCTTGAGAAAAATAGCGGATTACCCCATTAGCAGTCACATTCTCAGCAACCAGGCGGAAGTCCACTTTGGAATTATGGTCATGCGTCAACTCAATTGGCATGGCGATCGTTGGTTCTGCTATCAGTTTCTGTAATTGCTCTGATGAAATAGTGTGTTCGAGGTTTATTGCTTGGATTGTCACAGTCACAGAGAGTCTATCTTCAGAAACATCACTAATTAGATTGTAATTAAAGTTGTCTTGCGCCTCAGTAAAAAAAGTACCGTTTTCAGAAAAATTCCAACCATCAGGAACAATCTTATAAGTTATCTTGGCGCTTTCACCCTTAGCTAATTTAAGTTCAACTGGTTTATCTTCGTTAGAAAATACCCAATTACCATCCGCTTTTGGTGCCACTGTAATTTCTAGTAAAATAGGATCACTCATTATTTTATCCTTCGTTGGTTTGTAGAGCTGTTCGCATCTATCTAAGCACATGAATAGCAGTAATTCTATTACAGTTGGTTACAGCTTTTAGGCATAAGCCAGTCTTAAGCTCACTGATAGAACTTTTAGGCACCCCAAATAAGCCAATTGATAAGTTAATAAAAGTGCAGGCTCTTGTGCATCTAAGTTGTAGTACTGAGGCACTAAGGTTGATTCAACTCGTAAAATCAGAAGCTTCTGAGCTATATGAGCTGCCTTTTGTAAGCTCACTTATCATGACCTTAATAGGGGGGAGAGTTTAACAGTTATACAAATAGAAGCTAACTTGGATTCAAGCTGAGTTGTATAGTTTTTAATTTGAAGTGGTTTGATCCGTTGTGCGGGCTAGAGAATCACAACTATTCAGAGCGCTGCAGCGCTCTGAATCAGCTCTCTAGTTTGGCTCTGTATCCTCGATGACAATCGTTGGATCTTGAGAGAAATAGCGCACGGCACCATTTGCAGAATCATTTTGAGCAACAAGTCTGAACTCAATATTTGAGCTGTTATTTCTCACTAGTGTAACAACCCTCGCACCGGGGTCAGCTGAAAGCCCTTTGATATCATTTTCACTTAGCGTATTCGCAACATTCAATGCCTCAATCTTAACCTCAACTGTTAACTCATCTTTTAATGTGCTTGTAAGGTTATAATTGAAGTTATCTTGCGCCTCGATAAAGTAAGTACCGTTTTCAGCAAAGCTCCAGCCAGCTTCATCGGTAACGAGCTTATAAGTTAGAACAGCGCTTTCACCCTTAGCTAATCTAAGCCTAACTGGCTTATCGTCATATATCCAGTCACCCTCAGCTTTTGGGGTCACCGTGTATTCGAGCAAATAAGTAGGTGTACTCATTATTTTATCCTTCCTTTGTTTGTAGAGCTATCCGCATCCATTTAAGCACATGAATAGCAGTAATACTATTGCTGTAGATTACAGCTTATAGGCATAAGCTCACTATAACTGCATATAGATAATTAACTCGCGATGAATATAGAACAAGGGCTACCATCGGCAAGCTCTTGTTAAGCTGAAATTGATTTAAAACAAGCAGATGAGCTGTTTATTGAAGCGTCATAAAGATCTATCCACCAAACAAACCTTTAAGTTTGTCTTTTACCTTATCCTTAACCTTGTCTTTGGCTTTGTCTTTTGCCGCTTCTTTTAGGTCTAGGCTAGTTTCAACTTTGTGGAATGGGCCTTTGATACGCACCGGAATTTTAAAACCGGTACTGTCATCGCTACTGGCTTGCCCTTCAATGGTATCAACAATTCCAGTCACCACACGGTAATCAACTAAAGTTTGTGGTAAATTAACGGTGCCCTTGCCTGTCACTCGTAGTAACGGGCTTGCCAACGAGAAGTCATCGTTTTGACCTACGCCTTTGGTAAAGACAAAGGTGCCAGTCATGGCTGAGAAGTCGGTTTTTTGATCCGGGTCGAAATTAGCATTGAGTCCTTGCGATACCGAAGAGAAATCGCCTTTGAGCATCTCTTTGCCCTTACGGATCATCTCAGCAAGGTTTGCGCCTTTTACGCCACCATCTTTGAACTCAAAACCTAATTTACCATCAAGAGCATTCACAAATTGCTTTTGACTGACACCTTGTGTGTTTAACGCCCAATTAAGACTACCTTTACCCAATACTTTGTCAAAACCAATGGCATCGGTCAGTAGTGGCTCAGCGTTAATTGCCGTTAATGCAAAGTCAGTACTGATGGCATAAGGTTTTGCTGCTGCATTTACAACGACCTTACCTTTACCCTGGCCTTCATAGGCTTGGAACTTATCTAGGCTCAGTGTCGCCTTACCTGAGTTAAGTACTAAGCTGATTTGGTTTTCGCCAAGCTTAATTTCTCTCGCACGTAGCCCTGTTGAGGTGATCTTCACATTCGCATTGAGGCTATTAAGTGCTGACAAATCAATTGCAGTGTCATCCCACACGATAGGCTGTGCTGGTGCGTCTTCTGGCTCAGGTTGCGTTTGTGGCTTTTCCACAGGCTCTGGCAAATAAGGGTTAAGATCTAACATGCCAAGGTCAACGCTCGCGGTAATATCAGGCTTACCTGAGAGGGTGACTTTACTTTGACCTTTTATTACCAATTCGTCCAAGGTTGCCTCTAAGGCATTGAGAGTAAAGACTTGCCCTTGCATCGTCATTTTAGCGTTTAGGCCAAAGTCGTTGAACGCATTTTCTTTGGCTTTTAGGTCAACACCCTGCCACTTAGCTAGCGCTTTTACCGAGTCGCCAGTCAAGGCTAATTGACCGCGAATGGTTTTACCTTGCTCTGCAATTTCACCTTTATAGTCAAGGTTGAACAGCGCTGATTTTACTTGTTGTTCAACATTAAAGGTTTCACCTTCGATCGCCTTTGCGGGGTTATCGAGTGTAGTAACTAGGTTAAAAGTTTGACCTTGAAAAGTCAGCTTACCGTCGACTTCTAATGGTTGGTAAAGTGACGATAACATCACGCTAATGTCTAAATCAGTTACCTGATATTCAGCGCCTGTCACACCATCAAGATAAGTCACCGAGCCACCATAAATCGCCACTTCGCCAAGGCTAACATCTAAGCCCTCCGGTAACTGCATATTACCTTTTGAGCTGGTTTGCGCCGTTGGCGTGTTTTCTGCACTGGTGGGTAGCAACTGCCAATTAGCATTACCTTGTTTGTCGGTTTCTAGGATAATTTTAGGATTATTGATCACAAAGCGCTCAAGCTTAGCTTCACCAGACAACGCACTTAACCACGGAATATGCACAGCAAGTTGCTCCATGGCGAACATATCTGGGCGACTGCCCGTTGCCATGTTGGCAAATCGCACTTGGTTTAGCTCAATGTGCAGCGTTGGGAAAATACCGATGTCAGAGTCGCCATCAATCGACAGTTTTCTACCTGTCACTGACTCAACCTGTGACGTGACTTGGTCAATAATTGCCTGCTTAGGGATTAAAAAAGGGGCTGCGATAACAAGAATAATAATAAGCGCGACAATGGCGCCTACGATTTTAACTAGCCGGTTCATTGCTTTTCCTTCGTAAGGCTTGGTTCTCTTTATGATAACGGCTGTAATCGAATATACCATGAATAAAGGCAAATAATTTGTACTGAGCGATTGCAACCTTTTGACTAATCGGTATGATCCTCGCCCTTGCCAGTTTTTAGCGTCATTAGCTATATTTTACTGGTTGGTTTATTAATCAAACTTGGAGTATCTAACCCGCATGAAGAAACTGCTCATATCACCGTCAAACATGGCCTTGGGCGAACAAGAAAGTCAGATTTATCAAAATATCCTCAAACAGGCCACGGAGATCAGCCTTAATCTGATGGCGGTTAAGGTGGAAAATCACCCTGAAGATTTTCTTGGTTGGTGTTATGAACTGCTTGATGTGGCGAAAAATCGTATCAATTTTGATTTACTGGATGACCATCAATTACCCACAGTGAAAAAGCTACAAGATCTGCTCATCGCAGCGATTAGCTATTTACAACTCAAGACGTTGCGCATTGCGCCTTGGCCTATGGTGACTGCATTTATTACCAGTCACAAAGAAGTGATTGCACTAGATGAGCAATTAAAACTGATTGAATACCTTAAACCAATGCGCAGCACTCCACTTAAAGACATGATCAAAGAAGATCGTCTCGCCTTTAGCGGTAAGCATGCTGCAAATTTAGATACCAGCGTGTATCAGTTTGACGTGGAGTGGTTTGCCTCCACCAAAAGTGCAAAAGGCTTTCACCAGTTATTAGACGACCTTCCGGGTGCTTTTGATGAAGCGCTAGCCGCAATCCCGGCAGAAGGTGACGTAACGCTCGAACATTACCAGTCATTTATGGTGGGGTATTTAAGTGCCTTTTCTGGCAGCGAGGAAAAGCCAACGCTTGCACCAGCCACTCGCCTATTAGCAATGCGTCGCCCAGATGTGTTCACACCAATAACCTCGAGCAAGCTTGACGCTTTATGCCAAGCGCTTGGTGTTGCTAAGCTAAACAATCGCGATTTTGAGCGTTACTGGACCGATGTCGTCAGCACCATTAAAGCAATGCCATGGTATACGATGGCTGCACCTGTTGATGAATTTGAAACACAACTTGCTGAAATTAAAGCGCTGCTACCATGCTTTTTTTATTACGCGGATAAAGACACCGCCACTAACTCCAATTACTTTAAGCTACTGCATAAGCCTAAGCGCACCGGCACCAGTGGTGGCAAAAAGACCGTACGCCGCGGTAAAGAATCTGCAGAAGTGTTAGTCGACCGCGCCCTTGCGGATAAGTCTATTCCAGAGCATATTCGCGCCAAACGTGACTCGATAGTCGCTGAAGTAGAAAAAGGCCGCAGTGTTGATGAAACCATCAGCCTAATGCGCACCATCTTTGGATAACTAACCTAAACTTCAATAACGGCTAGCGCAATCCATAGCTTGCATTAATACTGTGCAAGCTATGGTACTTTGCACCAGCCATGTGCAGCATTTATGCAAATCACTCTGCCCTACTTTCGAAACACAGAAATTAAATTCCAATATTTTTAACAACATAGAATAAATTCTCCGCTATTTCCTGACATTGGCCTCCCCCTTGCACTTACTCTTGGCAAAAATGCAATGACAACAACCGAATAATAACTCAGCGTTCAATGGGGAAAACAGAATGAAAAACAAACCTTTGCTTATGCTACTCGGCGGCCTGACTGCGTGCTTTTGTGTCTCTGCTCAGGCGGAAGTGACAGCAAATATTGCGGCAAGCTCAAATTATTACTGGCGTGGTATCACCCAGACTGATGATGGCGCAGCAGTGTCTGGCGGCTTGGATTATAGCAATGAGTCGGGGTTTTATGCGGGCACTTGGGTCTCTAACATCGACTTTGGCGACTCCGCCAGTTACGAAATGGATCTATACGCGGGTTACGCTGGCGAAATCAAGGGCATGAGCTTTGATTTCGGTTATATCCACTACGCCTATCCCGATGCCAGTGGAGATATTGATTTTGGCGAGATTTACGCCGCGCTTGGCTGGCAATACTTTACGTTTAAACTTAGCCACCTAGCCACAGCACAAAACGACTCAAGCACAGAAGAAGACATGCTATATGCCGAAGTGTCGGCCAGCTTCCCCATTTTTAAAGACAGTGAATTAACTCTACATATTGGTCGCTCCAGCGGAGACACAGTGCTTGAGTGGACAGGAGAAGACGACGCTTATATGGATTACGGCATGAGCTTATCTACGCAAGGCTTTACCTTTGGATTAGTAAAAACCGACCTAGACAGTAGCGACGATATAAAAGCATACGTAAGTTATGGATTAGATTTTAATCTGTGATGACCAAAGGTGAGCGGTCCTGTGACAGCCGTATCACCTTATTTTTTACTTGCTGCAACACGTAGGGCCGAAAGGCCCTTTTTTGTGGCTAAATCTGTAAGACTGTGCGTAAATTGGCTCCAATCCAAACACATACTGCTTTATGGTACGCTATGCCCAGTAGACGCCGTCCAAATGCGATACCACTGCTCGCGACTCATGCTAAGTGACTGTGAAGTAAACGCGCTGGCAACTCGGGTGATATTTCCTGTTCCAAGCACAGTGGCAGGTTTCGATGGGTGCATGGCAAGCCATGCGTAGATCACTTGATCAATTTCAGTGCAACCAATCTCTTCACCCACTTGCTGTAATACCGCACGCAGGCGTTTGGCTTTTTCATCTTCACTGGAGAATATTCTGCCCCCTGCTAGCGGCGACCACAGCATAGGGTTCATACCTAGATGTTGGCACTGATCAAGCGTGCCATCGTCAAGCGCTTTCATCTCATAAGGTGAAAACTCAATTTGGTTAGTCACTAAAGCGAAATCGAGTCTCGATTGTAATAAGGCAAGCTGGCTGGGTGTAAAGTTCGAGACCCCAAAATGCAGCACATCGCCGTTTTGTTTGAGGGTATGAAACGCATCGGCAACTTCATCAGCATCCATCAGATAATCCGGACGATGGATCAACAGCACATCTAGCCTATCCGTGCCGAAATGCTTTAGTGATTGCTGCGCTTGGGCAATGATATGCGTCTTACTCGAATCGTAGTGGTTCGCCTTTCCCGCTAATCCCAAGCTCGGAAATGCGGGCTTAATGCCACATTTAGTGATGATCCGAATGTGCTCTCGAATACTAGGCTCAAGCGCTAAGGCTTTGCCAAACTCCGCCTCACACTGATACTCACCGTAAATATCAGCATGATCTGTATCGCGTATTCCAAGCTCAATCGCTTGCTTTAAAAAGCGTAAATTTTCTTGCGGCGTAATTTGCCAATCTAATAGCCGCCAAAACCCCAATACTAATGGGTCAAGTACGCGGGTGTTTGCGTTCATAACGTAATTCCTACTTTTGCAACCACTTGCTTGGCTTTCTCGACAGCACTTTCAGCCGAGTCTGAACGCGCTAGCGCCACACCCATTCTGCGCTTGCCACTCACCTCTGGTTTACCAAACAAACGAATATCCGTTAGTGGCTCTGCAAGCGCCGGTGCAAGATTGTTGAACTGTAATTGTGTTGATTCCCCTTCGACAAGGATCACGCTAGATGCTGATGGCCCATGGAAGTGAATGGTGGGGACAGGCAAACCTAAAATTGCCCGAGCATGCAGCGCAAACTCACTTAAATCTTGCGAGATAAGCGTGACCATGCCGGTATCATGAGGCCTTGGTGAGACTTCGCTGAAGTACACTTCATCACCCTTAATAAAGAGTTCAACGCCAAACAGACCCCGACCGCCCAGTGCTGCCGTGACTTTTTCAGCCATCGCTTTGCTGCGCTCTAGCGCGAGTGCTGACATCTGCTGCGGCTGCCAGCTTTGCTGATAATCACCGTCTTGTTGCACATGTCCAATTGGCTCACAAAAACTCGTGCCATCGATATGGCGTACGGTTAGCAGCGTAATTTCGTAGTCAAAATCAACAAAACCTTCCACAATCACTCTGCCCTGACCTGCACGCCCACCTTCTTGAGCATAGTGCCAAGCCGCTTCGATATCCGCGGCACTTTTAATCACACTTTGCCCTTTACCTGACGAGCTCATGATAGGCTTAACCACACACGGCATGCCAATGTGCGTGACAGCGGCATTAAAGTCTGCCAAGGTGTCAACGAATTGGTAGGGTGAAGTGGCAAGCCCAAGCTTTTCAGCAGCAAGACGGCGGATCCCTTCACGGTTCATGGTCAGCTGAGTCGCTTTGGCGGTTGGCACCACTGTGTAACCTTCAGCCTCTAATTCCACCAGCTTATCCGTCGCAATGGCTTCGATTTCCGGTACGATATAATCAGGTTGCTCTTGCTCAATAATCGCTTTGAGCTTTTCACCATCCAACATAGACAAGGTATAGCTGCGATCTGCCACTTGCATCGCTGGCGCATTGTCGTAGCGATCTAAGACAATTACTTCAGCACCTAAGCGCTTAAATTCGATAACGACTTCCTTCCCTAACTCGCCACCACCGCAGAGTAATACTTTGCAAGCAGTTGCCGAAAAGGGCGTGCCCAGAGGTTTGATTTTCATGATGATTCCTTGGTTGGTTTGATGCCCCATGGTAGCGACTTTTTGTCATATGCAAAAGCTGAGAAGACAGCAATTCAACTAAAAGCCCAAATCCCTTTACAAGCTTTTACCACTCAGCTCTATCAACAAACCAGTGCCTGCAGCTACTTATTTTAAGATAACCTCACTATACCAAGCAGGATGCTGATCCAATTGTAATTTCAATTTATCACCTTGAGCCAGACTGCCAACTCCTTTAGGTGTGCCTGTCAGCACAATATCTCCGGGCTGAAGCGTAAAGTAACGAGAAACTTCTTTTAGCAGCTCAGTTATTGGAAAAATCATTAGGCTAGAATCGCCATGCTGTTTCAGCTCACCATTTTGCCAAAAACGATATTCAATACTCTTAGCAAAAGTGTTTTCATCGCATGGAACAAAAGGCGTTATTGGGCAGCTATTATCATAGGCTTTGGCCCGCTCCCAAGGGTGTCCTTGGGCTTTTAGCTCACTTTGTAAATCTCGTAGCGTAAGGTCGAGTGCCAATCCAACACCTGCAATATGCATTAATGGTTCTGAGGTATCTGCATCAATTTTCGTGCCGATCAATAGTGCAAGTTCGGCCTCATAATGATGCTCACCAAGCGCAGCATTTAATGTCACTTCGTTGCCAAATGGTACCAAGCTAGTCGCAGGTTTGATAAACAACAGCGGGCTACTCGGAATGGGATTATCTAATTCTTTGGCGTGTTCTACATAGTTCCTACCAATACAAACCACTTTTCCCATTGGTAGATCGATACATTGCTCGCTTTGCCACTGATGCATATACATTATTTCCTCTGAAACTCCATAATCTGAACAACTTATAATATCAGCTGTAAAGAAAATTACCCATAGCTGCAGCGGTAACATGATATTGTCAATTGCAAATAAAACTAAACACTGAAAGACTAACTATTACAACGATAATGAACAACAGGTAAGGAATTCTAACATGCAAGATCACGCCAACCACCCACTGACGGATTTCATTGAATATCCTCATGAAGAAATGCTAAGTCGTGCGGAAGCATTCTTGGAAAACAGTAAGAGACGCCATAGTATTCGTGCTTTTAGCGACCGCCCAGTGCCGCAAAAAATCATCGAAACTTGTATCAAAGCAGCAGGCACTGCCCCTAGTGGTGCGAACCATCAGCCATGGCATTTCGTGGCGATTGGCAGCGCAGAAAAGAAAAAACAGATCCGAGCTGCAGCCGAAGACCTCGAGCGCTCGTTTTACCAAGGCCGTGCGGGAGATGAGTGGTTGGACGCGTTAAAACCTTTGGGCACAGATGCACAAAAACCCTACTTAGAACATGCACCTTGGCTTATTGCTATTTTTAGTCAGAAAAAAGGGGGGATCCACGCAGAAGACAAGAATACCAACTACTATGTCCATGAATCGGTTGGGATAGCTACAGGGTTTCTTATCCAAGCTCTGCATAATGCAGGACTTGCCACACTGACCCATACACCTAAACCTATGAGCTTTTTAACCGAGTTGTGCGGTAGAGATAAAGATAACGAACGCCCTTATATGTTACTGATTGCGGGTTATCCAAGTGATGATGCAAGTATTCCAGAGCACGCAACAGTGAAAAAGTCACTCGCCGAAATCGCTTCGTTTATTTAAAAGTTCGGATCAGCTAACTATTGCTGTACAGCTAGCTGATCGCCTTCGTTTAGGCCACTGATAACAATCGTTTTATTACCAGTCTCTTCGCCCAACCTGAGGTAGCGTTTGTGAAGCTGGCCACTTTCTATTACTTCAACCATCGCCAATTGACCATACTTGCTGATCATATTCGTTGGAATTTGGATAATCGCCTGCTCGCCAAGCACAAGCTCAACCAGCGCGTACATGCCAGGCACCACATTTTGCAGCAAAGGCATATCCAATTTAATAATAAAGCTGCGCGCTTGGCTGTCGGCAATTGGCACCATTTCCGACACACGCGCGGTTTGGCTTATGTCTAGCGCAGGTATGCGCACCTTAATCTCGCTTCCTAACTGAATATGCTTAACTTGGCTCTCGCGAATTGGCGCTTCAATCTGCAATTGTAACGGATTGAATAGCGAAATAATGGCACCACCGGGGCTAACCATACTGCCCGGCTCTTGTAAGCGCGCTACCACTTTACCCGAAATAGGGGCTGTGATTTGCGTGTAACCCAGCGCGACTTCAGCGCTACGATACGCTTCTTGTAATGCCTTATCTTGCGCTTGTAACTCGTTCACTGTGGCTTGCCACTCATCCACTTGGTTAATCGCGATAAGCCCTTTTTCATTAAGAGATTTATTGCGTACTAATTGCTTAGTCGCTTGCTCTAGTTTGGCTGAATTCGCCGCTTGCTGCGCCGCCACTCTTTGCAGCTCTGCTTTAAGCTCGGCATCATCGAGTGTTGCTATCAGCTGTCCCGCAGTGACTTTATCACCGGCTCTGACGTTAAGCGTTTTAAGCTCCGCCAATAATCGACTGGACACTAACGTATTTTCTTTTGCGACCACACTCGCAGGCACTTGTTCAATCATCGCAATCAACGACTTTTGCACGGTATAACGTGCTCCTTGATAGGCGGGAAGTTCGGACTTATTGCCCGGAGCTAGCTTATTTTGGAATCCACCAGCAAGCCATACGACCATCAATAATAGGCAAAAAATAGCAAGAACAGGAATAGCGATTTTATTACGAGACATGAGAAGACTCCTGAACTGATAAGGCATTAAGAGATTGATTAGGTGTCGATGATGATTTGAATACTAAGTAGTAAACGATAGGCACGACCAACAATGAAAATAACGTTGAAGCAATGATCCCGAAGATAATAGCAAGGGCGAGGCCACTAAAAACAGGATCTAAGATAATCACCAAGTTGCCTAATAACGTCGTGCCTGCAGTAAGTAATACCGGTCGCATTCTTACACTTCCCGCCGCAATCAATGCGTCGATAAGTGCCATACCAGCCGCGCGAGACTGATTAATAAACTCCACCAAAATCAGGGAATTTCTCACCACGATTCCGGCCAGCGCTATCATCCCTATCATCCCGGTCGCTGTAAATAACACATGCTCTGGCGCACCTGCAACCACACGCTCACCAAATTGATTGAGTAACCAAAAGCCCGGCATAATCCCTATCATGGTGAGGGGAATTGCCGACATAATGATAAGTGATAAGCTACTAGATGCCGTTTGTATCCGCAGGATGATAAATATCGCCACCAATGCAAATGCAAATGCGATCCCCATATCTCTAAACACATCAATGGTAATACGCCACTCACCTTCACCTTTAAAGGTATAATGAGTTCCTTCTAACATTGACCAAGTGACTCCTCCGCCACTGTGTAAAAAGGTGCGAGATGCCCAATTGCTTGGTGTTATCTGTTGGTTTTCATCCGCAACCACATCGGCAATCACCTCAGCTGGGGTGCGGCCATTTAGCTCCGCAAACACATAAATCACTTCTTGTAGGTCTTTTCGGAGGATCACGGGAGCCGTAGGGATGGATGTTAATTCGCCCAGTTCACCAATCGCCACAAGGGGCCTCGCAGCCTGCTCTAAGCCATATTCTTGAGTGGTTTTAGCCAACTCCTGACGACCACGAACTTGCATCGCCAATACGTTTTGCCATTGATTACGCTGCGCGTAACTCACACCCAACTCGATGGGCACCGTTGCGACCTCACCTTGAGTATATAAAAAGCCTGCTGACATGCCGCTGCTTGCAACCACTAAAGATTGATTAATATCCTCTGTGGCCACACCTGATAACGCGGCCTTTTGTTTATCAACCACAAACCGCTTTAACCATGTTGGCGAAGCCATTGAGGTGTCAACCTCAACCACATGTGGCTCCTGCCTTAAACGATGCGCTAACCTTTGGGCTGCTTGCTCTTGCGTTTCACGAGCAACAAACGGATCTGCATAAACCTCAGCAACGAGTGTACTTAATACCGGAGGTCCCGGCGGCACTTCCACCACTTTTACTTGCGTCAAAGTTTGGTTAAAAGGCTGAAGCTTTTCACGCAGTCGCATGACGATGGCGTGAGATTGATGTTCGCGTTCACGCTTATCCACCAGTAAAACTCTAAGTTCGGCAAGATGCGTACCACTACGACGATAATAGCCTCGCACCATACCATTAAAATCCATACTGGAAGGCTTACCGACAAAAGCGGCGATGTCGGTCACTTCAGCTTCTGACCAAACGATTTGCTGTACTTGCCTCGTCATTGCGGCCGTTTGCTCAAGGCTGGTTCCCTCGGGCATATCTATCAATACTTGGATTTCACTTTTATTGTCAAACGGCAGCAATTTCAGTGGTACGGCTCTAAAAATAGGAAGGCTCACACTCGCAACAAATAACCCTAACACACCCCATAATAACCACTTGGCTTTACGTGGGTTTTGTAAAATTGGCAGCATGATTTTGCTGTAGTACGAGTCTTGAGGCGCGACTTCACTTGTTTTTGCATCCGCTTTGAGTAACTTTTTAGACAGCCAAGGCGTCACTAAAAAAGCCACTAACGTCGAGGCAATGACACTAATGGGGACGTTAAATGCCATAGGTGCCATATATGGGCCCATCATGCCAGTAATAAACGCCAATGGAATAAACGCCATGATGATAGTTAACGTTGACATCAAAAGCGCAGATTTGATCTCGACCATAGCAGCGACAATGTTGTGATCTGTGTCAGCTGCCGCGCCGCGATGAATAAAGCGGCTAATATTATCAATCCCAGTGATTGGGTCATCGACCAACAATCCCAGCGACAAAATAAGCGCAAACAAGGTGACCCGATTAATGGTGTAACCAAACGCAAAGTCCAACCCAAGTGTAATGCCATAGCAAATTGGCACTGCAAGACCAACAACGATGGCAGGCCGCCAACCTAAAAATACACCGACAAATATCACAACGGTAAATACCGCAAAGGCCAAGCTAGAGGTAAGATTATTGACTTTGTCATTGGCCGTCTCACCATAGTTTCTTAGTACTTTTACCGATACCTCAGCGGGAAGGATCTCCTGTTGTAGCTGGGTTACAAGCGCTAAACTTTGCTCTGCAACCGTTACCGCATTACTTCCCTTTTGCTTCGCCACGCCAATCGTCACTAATGGTGCATCAGCCTGACTGTCGCTGCTTGCTAACCACTGATAGCTATCGGGTTCACTAGGACCATCAATAACCTGAGCAACTTCTTTTAAAACAATGGCACGGCCATTGATTACGTTCACCGTGAGACCTTCAAGTGCCGACTTATTACGAAGGACATCACCAGACTCAAAGGCAATCGTGTTACTGCCTGCCGTCACTTGCCCGACTCGTGTCACTAGATTACTACTTTGGATAGCACCTAAAACATCCATTGGTGTTGTTTGATGTGCAGCAAGCGCAGCTAAGTTCAACTCAACCCTAAGTACTCTCGTGCGCCCGGTAATAACTGAAACCTCGCTGGTGTCTGCGATGCTCTGTAACTGGATAGCTAGCTCTTGTGCAAAGCGCGTTAGCGCGTAGTCATCATATAGTTGCGGCTTGGAACTTGTCAGTCCAAGCATCAAAATTGGAACGTCATCGACTTCTATTGGACGGATCTGCCACTGAGTGACAATTCCCGGCATAGTATGCTGATTGGCATACAGCTTAGTGTAGGTGTTGAGAATGGCTTTCTCTCTGTCTTCACCCACATGAAATCTTAAAGTAACAACCGTGCCGCCGGTTTGGGTCGTAGAATAGACGTGCTCAACGCCTGGAATTTGCAGCAGTAACTTTTCAAGTGGAGTGGTGACCAATCGTGCCACTTCTGGTGAGGCAGTATTTGGTACCGACACATGAATATCCAGCATAGGCACCACTATTTGTGGTTCTTCCTCTCGTGGTGTCATTTGCAATGCAAATAATCCAAGTACCACAGCGCACAAGAAGATAATCGTTGGCAAGCTGCCTTGTAGAGCATACCGAATGACACCATCTAACTTTTGCATCTCAGTCGTTCCTAGTTACTCTGCACTTGAGGCGCAGAACAGCTGATATAAACTCTCGAGTAGTACAGCGACTCGGCTATCTTTAACCTGATAATAAATCGTCGCCCCCTCACGCCTAGTCGCTACGATTTGTGCCTTTCTCATGCTGGCTAAATGTTGTGATAGGGCAGACTGCGCTAATGGCACCATTTCATTAAGCTGGCTAACACTGAGCTCTTGCTTTTGCAATGCACACAAAATCATCAAGCGATTTTTATTCGCCATAAGCTTTAACAAGGCTTCTGCCTGTTCGGCATTTTGCGCCATTTGCTGCAGTTCCATGTTGACTCCCAAAAAATAAATGTACTTAAAGTATAGACACAAACATTAGCAATGTCTAATATTAGAAATATCTAATATTAAAGGTGACACTCATTATGACCTTACATCCTCTACTTAGATTAATCGCTGGTGTTATGTTTGCCATTTCTTTACTGCTCACACATTTTGTCAACCCACATTGGGTTTGGTTTAGTGTGTTTATTTGTGTCAATTTAGTGCAGTCTGCTTTTACTAACTGGTGCCCTATGATCGTTATATTGAAGAAACTTGGCATTCAGGAAAGGTGAGTCATAATAAAACCGATAACCCAATAAGGAGCTATATATGCTGATATCTGCCCAAGATGTATTAAAGACAGTAAAGCCTAATCAACGCTGCATTGACGCGGTACAAGCAAAATCGGAGATTGCACAAAACAATGGTCTGGTTATCGACGTGAGAGAGCCGGCTGAACATAGTCAAAAGGCAGCCAACGGCGCGGTAAATATCCCAAGAGGATTGCTAGAATTTAAGCTTCCTGAGCTGGAAAAAGACGCAGACAGGCCAATTTATTTACACTGTGCTGCCGGTAGCCGTGCTATTTTTGCCGCAGAGCAACTAACACGTATCGGTTACACCAATGTCAGCGTAATTACCTGCAAAGCCGAAGTGGTGTGTGACACCTTATAAAAAAGGAGTGCTGTGCAGCACTCCTAGCACTTTTCTTATGCGCGGTTTGGAATAATTTTTATTTCTACTCGGCGGTTTTGTGCCTTACCTTGCTCAGTATCGTTGCTCGCGATTGGCTGAGACTCACCCATACCCTCTGCGTATAAACGCGCAGGAAGTACCTGCTGCGATAACAGGTATTGCTTTACGCTATTGGCACGTTGTTCAGATAAAGTCTGATTGAAGCTTGCTGAACCAGTAGAGTCCGTATGCCCAACAATCGTTAAAAAGGTCTTATCGTATTGCTGCATCACGCGTGCGATGCCTTGAAGTGTATTGTAAAAACTAGGACTGATGGCTGACTTACCTGTTGCGAAGGTGATGTTTGATGGTAACACTAAGCGCATTTGATCGCCTTCGCGTACAACCTCAACACCCGTTCCTGCGAGCTCTTGATTAAAAGCGGCTTCCTGCTTGTCCATATAGTTACCAATTGCGGCACCTGCAATTGCACCAACCGCAGCACCAATAGCAAGACGTTTATCTTTGTGGTTACCTGTCGCTTTACCTAACACCGCACCGGTTGCAGCACCAATCGCCGCACCTTTACCTGTGTTATTCATTTCACATCCAGACAAAGCAACCACAACAGCTGCACCAATTAACATATTTCTTGCAATCATCTTCCCACCTGAGTTCGTTTCAACTTGATTGTCTATATTATTGCAATAAACAATTAACTCTGGCTGAAGCCTTACTGGTTTTTTTAAGGATGAACAGGCACTAAGTCACTTATGTGATCTGAGACTGGTGGCAGTTTATATTTTGCAACCACAGCATCAAGTTGTTTTTTTTCAGCTAATTCTCTCATAGTTAAGCGAACTTTTTCTGCAAGCTGAGTACCGCTGAAGTCTTTACTCATCGCCATATGACCATAAATTGGCTGGGCGTGATGGTAGGAGACCTTTTTTAACTTTTCAATAGGCTGACCAAGCACTTCCATCGCTATCTCTGCGGTGTCTTCCACTGCGATAACTAGATCCACGCGTCCTTTAAGCAATAGGTCAAACGCCACTTGCTCACTAAAAACAGGAACCTTATTAAGTTGGCGATCTTCATCAAAACGAGGATAAAAAACGCCCCCGCGCATCACTGCAATTCGCTTGGTATAAAGATCCGTATATTGTTCCACCTGAATGTCGCTGTCTTGCTTAGCATAGAATACAAAAGACGACGTCAGAGCCATATAGGCAGGTTCCACAAAATCGATTAATTTTTCTCGTCGAGGTGTACGGATCAAGCCACCCATGACGTCTACCTCGCCTTGCGCTAGCATCCGTATGCAGCGTGAAAAAGGACAGGGAACGGCGTTTATTTGATAATTAACACCAGCCTGAGCCTGTACCGTTGCTAATATATCTAAGATTAAGCCTTGCACTTCACCATTGTCTTCAATAATGCTATATGGTGGCGCGTGATCTACCGCAACATTTATTTGCTGAGCAAAACTAGAGAAACATGCAAACAAAAAAAGTAAACACGGCGATAAACAAGTCATTCGCATAATACTTATCCAACTGTGGTGCACCAGCACCAAAAGTCATAAATATGTCATATAAAATTGTAAAGATATGGGGTTAACAATATCACAAGGTACACTATGTTTCTGAAAATATTTTATCAGTTTTTGTTATTAGGATGTACGAGCTTTGGGGGACCCGCGGCCCACCTTGGGTTCTTTAAAAAACACTTTGTCGATAACTTAAAATGGCTGAGTAACGAGCGCTACGCCAGTATGATCAGTCTGTCACAAATACTACCAGGACCTGGCTCTAGCCAAGTTGGATTCGCGATTGGTTTAGAAAAAGCAGGTATTTTAGGAGGGATCGCCGCCTTCTTAGGATTTACACTGCCGTCATTTTTGCTCATGATCATGCTGGCATTAACGGCTGAGCAGCTCTCAGGCACTGCGTTGAATGTCATTGATGGGTTGAAGTTGTTTGCTGTAGTTATCGTTGCCGATGCGGTACTGAGCATGGCGAAAAGCTTTTGTAAAACCACGGCACTCAAATTCGTCGCATTTTTCGCCACATTCACACTGTTGATGCTACCTAACTTGAGCGCACAATTGGGTGTGCTTATGGTGCTTGTCGTTGCTGGTTACTTTTACTCATTCAGCAATGCGCCAAGTAAACCGAGTCAATCAAAAAGCCAAATCAACTGGTTTGTATTTGCGCTATTTATTGGCCTCTTTGCGTTAACCTTTGCCGCGCTACCAAATCAACTATTTGCCGAGTTTTATCAAGCAGGTGCTTTGGTTTTTGGTGGCGGTCACGTCGTGCTTCCGCTACTACAAACCAGTGTTGAGGGAGTCGCGCAAGAAACCTTCTTAACAGCTTATGCTGCCGCGCAAGCCATTCCTGGTCCGATGTTTACCATCGCAAGCTTTTTAGGCGCCGTTGTCGACAATACGCATCCCATTTTGGGCGCGGCGATTGCAACGCTCGCTATTTTCTTGCCGGGCCTACTGTTAATGTGGGCGTTTAACCAGCAGTGGCAATCACTTATTTCGTTGCCAAGGTTTGCAAGCATTAGCGCGACCTTAAATGCCGGTGTTGTGGGGATTCTAGCCGCTGCGTTTTATCAACCAATTTGGCTTTCTGCGGTGCATAGTTTGCTCGATATCACCGCGGTGATATTAGGCTTTATAGCACTAAAATGGCTAAAGCCCGCAATATGGCAGTTGCTTATTGCCTTTATGGTGTTTGGGGTTATCGCTGGAAGTGTGTAGGCCACACTTGAGTGGCCTTGATGATTATTCTGAAGTTGCATCAGGTTTGCTACCGGCGCGCACTTTCACGCGGTGTGCGCCAAAGTAATCACTCACGCTTTGGTATGGACGTAGCCCAAATGCAGGCATTACACTTAGCATATAGTCCAAAATATCGGCTTGTAAGTGCTCGTAAAACACCCAGCGTTTATCGCGACTAAAACAGTAAAACTCTAGAGGCAAGCCATGTTGCGTGGGCGCAAGTTCCCTTACCATGCATAAACAATCTTGATTGATGGCATCATGCTGCTTCAAGTAGGCCTCTGCATAGCGTCTAAATAAGCCTAAATTGGTGATATCGCTCGGTACATCGTCAAGCTTTTCCAGTAGTGGATATTGCTCGGTGAGTGACGCTCGCTTTTGCTCAGCCAACGGCTCAATGCTAGTAAAATCAATATGGATGGCGCGTTTGATGCGACGTCCTGCTGACTCTTGCATGGCACGCCAGTTTTTAAATGAATCAGAGATCAACATATAGGTTGGTATGGTGGTGACGGTGTTATCCCAGTTACGTACCCTAACGGTATTTAAACCAAGATCAATCACCTCGCCGTCGGCACCAAATGCGTCAACTTGGATCCAGTCGCCAGTGGTTACCAGTCGATTGGCTGCTATTTGAATACTCGCAACCAATCCCAAAATTGTATCTTTAAATACCAAAATAATGACTGCCGCGATAGCACCAAAACCGGAAAGAATATAAGTTGGTGATTTATCCACCAAGATACTCACCACCAATATAGAGCAAACTATAAATATCAGTAGCTTAATTACTTGAATAATCCCTTGGATCGGCACTTCTTTGGCGAACGGAAAGAGGTTATAAACGCCATTACCTAAATTGACTAAACTGCTAAATAAAAACCCTGACGCCACCACCAACATGACATACACCAGTGTCTCCATCACTACAAATACCCAAGCAGGTGCGACGAAGAGGCGCTCATGGTAGGCGGAAAAGACCAGTAAACACAATACAAAGGCAAAGCGACCGCTAAATTTACTTAACTGAGGGGCAAGGTGACCAATTTTACGCGGTGAAATATGGCGCGCGAGGTTTTCTACATTGGGTAGCACTAAACGGCGGATCACCCAATATAAAAACAATAGCCCAACAACCGCGACACCGTTGGTGAATAACGCACTGATCACAGTGCCTTGCGGTAACTCTTTTAACCACGGTTGAACGACATCATGAAGGTGATCAAACTTCATAGCTGTTTTAGCTCCTCATTGAGCGCATCACTTGGCTCAGTCGAATTCAATCGATGCGCTTCGAGTTGGCAATCTTTGCGTTGCCAGACTTCATTCATAAAAGACTGAAACTCTACACGATAAGCTTTATCAGCTTGATAGTTACCAAGAGGCACTTTTTCCATCGCAATGTAGTCTATTTTTACATCAATTGCATCCAAGCGTCCAAGCGTAAATGCACGGCAAATATGCTCACCCTCTAACTCATAAGCCAAAGTCGCATTGAGCATGCCGTCAAGTTGCTCTGATAGCACTTCTAGAGCGAACGCTACACCACCCGCCTTTGGTTTGAGCAGGTACTTGAACGGGCTATTTTGATGCGCATGTTTAGCTTTAGTATGACGAGTACCTTCCACAAAATTAATTACCGTTGTGGGGTGATCTCGAAAGTTGCGACAACTGGCTTTGGTACGTTCTACATCCATCCCTTTAAGCTTAGGGTTTTTGGCGATCTGCGCTTTACTCGCACGTTTCATAAATGGCATGCCCATTGCCCATGCACCGGTGCCAATGAAAGGCACGTATTTTAATTCATCTTTTAAGAAAAATTTAGGTGCAGGTAGTACCTCCATGGCACTAAGCACAACGATATCAAGCCAGCTAAGATGATTGGAAATTAACAAATACCACCCTTGAGCGTGTAATTCTTTTGGCAAGCTCACTTGTATTTTGTCGCACGCGATGCGCAAACCTAGATAGTTGCCTTTACACCACATACCGTAAAAGAAGTGCAGTGCTGTAGAGATAAACTTAACTGGCACAAGCAATTTTATGATGCCAAACAATAGCACCAATAAACCACATACAAAGGTATTCACCAGCAGCCACACACTGGCCGATAGCCCGAGAAACCACTTAGGTAGTATTTGTTTTAACATCACCACATCCTTCTACTACTTTTTATCGGCAAGCTCCACAAGTTGTGCGTCTTTGGCTTGCCACAAGGCGTTTAATTCGGATTGGAAACGCACTCTAAATTCGGGATCATTCATGTAGTCGCCGACCAAGTTTGCACTGACCGGCATTACTTCCACCTGAACATCTACTGACTTCACTTTACCAGCGATAAAGTCTGCGAAAGTTGGTACACCATCGGGATAATGGATGGTGACATTCACCACTTTGCTGATTTGCTCACCCATGGCTTGCATCACAAATGCGATGCCTCCCGCTTTTGGTTTAAGCAGATGCGTAAATGGGCTTTTTTGCTTACTATGCTTGGATTCGGTGTAACGCGTACCCTCAACGAAGTTTACAATACTCACTGGCATTGTTTTAAACTTTTCGCATGCTTTTCGCGTCGTTTCTATGTCTTTACCACGCAATTTAGGGTTTTTCTTTAATTGCGACTTGCTGGTTCGCGTCATAAAAGGAAAGTCGAGCGCCCACCAAGCAAGACCTAGCACAGGTACGTAAAGCAGCTCTTTTTTCAAAAAGAAATTCAAAAACGGGATTTTGCCATGAAGCACTCGCTGCAACACTAAAATATCCACCCAACTTTGGTGATTGGCGATAACCAAGTACCAGTCTTTGCGTTTTAGCTCATCCAATCCGCTAACATTAAGCATATACGGCGCAATGAGGTTTTGGCTCACTGAATTACACGCGACCCATTTACTTGCGCACGCCTTAGCAATATAGCTCATGGCTTTTTGCAATGGTGGGATGGGCAGTAGCTTAATCAAGCCACAAATAAAGATCGGTATAAACCAAAATATAGTGTTAACGGCGTACAGCAAGATGCTGATCACTTTACGAATAAACGACATTCATTCCCTCATCGTGTTTTACGGCAGAGCTGTATCATACCTTGAAAATCACACACAATTAAGCCGACCAGTTGGTCGGCTATAATTTATTCCATTTCACTATCTAAAAATCAATCTTCGAAGTAAGTATAACCTTCAAGTCCAGCGTTTAACTCTTGTAAATACTGAGCTTTAATTGACTCCGGCAACGACAAGGCCGCAACCTGTTGTGCATAATTCTCAGATAGCACCGCTTTGTCATAATGAACAAAGCGCAGTACATCTTCAACACTGTCGCCCTTGATTGCATTGGTGAGTTTATAACCCTCATCACAAAGCTCAACGTGTACTGAGTCTGTGTCACCAAATAAGTTATGGAGATCACCCAATATTTCTTGATAGGCCCCTACCAAGAACATTGCAACGTGATATTGCTCTCCCGGCACATACTCAGGAATGGGTAGACTTGACTCAATACCTGCGCCCTCTACATAACTGTTGATTTGACCGTCCGAATCACAAGTAATGTCCTGAATAATCGCTCTTTGCGTCAACGGCTGATTGAGCTTGTCGATAGGCATCACCGGAAATAGCTGGTCAATACCCCAAATATCCGGCAGTGATTGGAACAACGAGAAGTTTACAAACAGTTTATCAGCTAGCTTTTCATTGAGGTCGTCTAGTACTTCTCGGTGTGCTCTCGCATTCTCATTTAAGCACTCACGCACTTTATGAAGTGTCGTGAAGTAAAGCTGTTCAAGTTGCGCCCACTCTTGCATGCTAATCAAACCATGTACGTATTGGTCGTGTGCGTCGCTGAACAAGTGCATAGCGTCGTGGTAGGTTTCTAAGGCCATGCGAGGAGTCAGTTGTGACAACGAATGCCATAACTCTTGTAATACCAGTGGACTGGTATCTTGTGGTTGCACCGGTTCGACTTGATTTGGTGCTTTTTCTACGTCGATCACATCCGTGATCAGCATCGCGTGATGGGCAGTTAATGCTCGGCCAGATTCAGTAATAATATCCGGATGCGGAATGTTATTGAGCTCCGCAATATCATGAAAAGCATGCACCACATTTTTCGCGTATTCCGCCACCGTATAATTCATTGAACATGAACTACGAGAACCTGAGCCTTCATAATCCACTCCGAGGCCACCGCCAACATCAACGATACGCAGCGGAACTCCTAGTTGATATAGCTCAGCATAGTGGCGCGCACACTCTTTAAGCGCACGTTGAATATCGCGAATATTGGCAACTTGCGAGCCGATATGGAAGTGTACCAACTGCATTAAGTGCAAACGATTATGCGACTTAAGTAACTCAACCGCTTGCAGAACTTGACTGGCAGTAAGACCAAACTTACCTTTTTCACCACCGGTATTCTGCCACTTGCCTTTACCAACAGAATTAAGACGAATACGAATACCAATCGACGGTTCAATGCCTAAATCGTCGATTTCTTGTAATAAAGTATCCAGTTCAGAGAGCTTTTCAACGACTATATTTACTTGGTGACCCATCGCTTGACCGATGCAAGCTAAGCGCAAGAACTCACTGTCTTTGTAGCCGTTACAGACAATGGTAATAGGTTGATGTGCCACACCCAAAATTGCCATCAGCTCAGGCTTAGAACCGGCTTCAAGACCAACAAGACCGCTTGGGTGAGCCAATAACTTACTGACAACCGAGCGCTGCTGATTCACTTTTATTGGATAAACACAGGTGTACTGGCCTTGGTAATCACGTTGAGTTCGTGCAGCAGTAAAGGCTTGAGTCAAGGTATCGACACGATGTTTTAAAATATCGGTAAAACGTACCAAAACTGGCAAAGTTAGCCCCTGCGCTTTAAATTGCTCAGTTAACTCTGGAAGAAGAATTGGTGGCTTAGTGCGATCACCATCAGGAAACGCCACTAACTGGCCCTGTTCATTGATATCAAAATAGCCGTCACTCCAGTGGGTAACGTTATAGATAGAACGTGCTGTTTGCAGACCCCAAGTCATTGCTGCTCTCAATTAATTCTTTATAAAGCTTCATTCTAATACGCGAGGCAAGTCAATGCGACCTAAAGTTGCGTTTTCATTAGCTTACAAACCTTATAAATAGCCCATGCTTGATTAGGGCTAATATGAGGCAAAGTACAAAATGTTGACTAAAATTGATTGAGCAAAGACGCAAGCACTGGCAAAATTGCCTCAATTTTTATCAAGTGTGAACACAATCATGGCAAACTTAGAAGCAAACCGTTGGTTTACAGAAATTAGCGACCGCGATGGCAGCGCTTTTTCACTTAGAGTCAACAAAAAATTAGACGAAATCCAATCACCATTTCAAAAAGTAGAAATGTTTGAAACAACGGATTTTGGTAACCTGATGATCATTGACGGTTGCACTATGGTGAGCACGCGTGAAAACTTTTTCTATCACGAAATGATGAGTCACCCGGCGCTATTTTCGCACCCTGCACCTAAAAATGTTGTGATCATTGGCGGCGGCGACTGTGGCACATTGCGTGAAGTATTAAAGCATCCTGGCGTTGAAAAAGTAACTCAGATTGATATCGACGAAGTTGTGACGCAAATGTCTTTGAAATACTTCCCTGAGCTTTGTGAGTCTAATAACGATCCTCGCGCAACTGTAATGTTTGATGATGGCATCAAATTTATGCGTGAAGCCGAAGCAGAGTCTATCGACGTTATCATCGTTGATGGCACCGATCCTGTTGGCCCAGGTGAAGGTTTATTCAATCACGCATTCTACAAGAGCTGTTTAGCAGCGCTTCGTACTGGTGGTATCATGATCCAGCAAAGTGAATCACCACTGATGCACATGCCGTTGCTACTAGAAATGCGCGATGCAATGTTGGAAGTGGGCTTTGTTGACCTGCAAACCCTGCCTTTCCCACAGCCAATCTACCCAAGCGGCCTGTGGTCAGCAACAATGGCACGTAAAGATCAAAAGTTTGCCGGATTCCGCGAGCAAGACGTTGATAACGCAACATTTGATACTGAGTACTACAACACAGGTATTCATAAGGGTGCATTAGCAACACCTAACTTTATGAAGCGTGCTTTCGAAAAGTAGGCCGAATCAGAACATAAACTCAATTGTTAAAGTGTAGTGACTCATATATGACTCTACAGCCTTGATGATTGGGTTAATACTTCACCTGGCCTGAAGTTATGAGCGAACAACAGATGTTCGCTCTAGCTCGTTTTTGGACAAAACGTTTTAGGTCGGCGGCTATATTCGACTAGTTTCGCATAAAAATTTCTATGGGCTAACGCCGCAAATAAACGGCGGAAAATAGCAGGCTAAACTAAGCGAAGAATGAGCGCAAGCCTGCTGTTTTGCGTCCACTGTTTAATTAATTTGTTATACCCCGTTACGGTAAATCATTTCTTTTTGAATAGCAGCAATCACCATCTAGAAGCCTAAAAACATCATCTTCAAGCTCAACATAGAGCTTCTCAGATAGTTTAGCCTTGTCAGTAATAGTGGGAGTAGCCTTATTTTTTGGTAAGTAGATTGGTCTCATTGAATTTACAGAGCTTACATGTCTAGACTGTATATGCTGTAAAGTTTGAGCATTAAGAAGATGAAGTTGAACGTTAGAGTCAAGTGCATATTCTAAATCAGAGTAACCAACTTCAACGCTTACCATACAACGTTCTAAATCATATAACCAAGGTAAGAGAATATAATCAACTTGGTTTGATTCAAGCAAGCTCTCAATATACTTGCGACCATCCTTAGTAAGAGTAATTGAATGATCCCACTCTTTACGCTCAAAATAACTTGAGATCTTATGGGCAGGTAATTTGCCTAGGGATACTGGTATATTCCCCGACTTTGTGATGCCCTTACCCACAGATGCGTTAAAACTGTTAGAAAAGTTAGGGCTAAGTTCCTCACGTGCTGACTCATTATTGAAAACTGTCACGCCTTTGTAGAGGTAGCAGAATTGATTATTGTGCGATTCAGGTGTTAACACACCAATTCTTTTAGAAGTTAATTTTTCATTTTGTGTACTTGCACATCCCGATAAAATAACAATTAGAGAAACTAATATAGTGCGTAACATCTAAACTCCTTTAGGGGTATAACGCCCGCATAAATTGCGGATAACAGTTGACTAGAATAAGCGAAGAATGAGCGCCAGCCAACCGTTAGACGTCCATTTTTATGCGATTGTTATACGCACTATTGCATAGACAGTCTGACTTTATCGTTTAGCGCTACAAATTGCTGAACTAGTTTGTCACAAACATCTTTTGTTGCTCCACATTTTGCTGTCATATTAATATGGATAGAGCCATCTTTTTCGACAATTTCTCGTTTTACAATCGATGGATAAGCTGGATGAGATTCAGGTGTAAATGAATAAATTGATTTTTCTTGTTCATTATCAACATTGATAATTGTCCAGCCATTTTGAGTTCGAAAAACAGCAGAAGGATTACTTTTTAGAGACTCTAATACCTGCAAAGCATTTGGTGATTTTGGGGATGACTTTTTATTGCCTTGGTATCCAAGCTCATCATTATTAGTATTAGAAGCGCAACCAACTAAAAACGCGATAAAAATTATAGATGTTAAATTTTTCACCGAAACTCCCTTTGTGTATAACGCTTGCCGTAAACGGCACAAAATAGCAGGCTAAAATTGGCGACGAAGGAGCACAAGCCTGCTGTTTTGTGTCCTTTGTTTGACGGTCTTGTTAGGAGCCGTAAGTTTCAAGTAATTTAATTAAGTGTGGTTTTGTATACTTTTCAATTGGGCATGTACCATCTGAATCTCCCGAATGCTGATATTCACCTGCATCAAATGCATCATAAATATCAATGGCAGGACTTGGAATAAAATTACCACTGAAATTCATAAAGATATCATCCGTCATGAAACCAAAAATATAATTCATCGCACCATCAGCCAACTCAAACTCAATTTCACTTTTCATATAAAGTTTTGCAATATTAAGTGAAAATAAATTGACTAAGTCAATCAAACCTCCCTCTTCGCTAAGACAAGCAAAGTCTTCAAATGAAATAGTATATTCATCTGCTTGTTTAATTAGCTCAAGAGTTTCCAATTTCTTAAAGGCTCCTAACGCTTGCCGTAAACGGCACAAAATAGCAGGCTAAAATTGGCGACAAAGGAGCACAAGCCTGCTGTTTTGTGTCCTTTGGTTTAGGCACTTGTTGTCTAATTAGCACATATAGCTAATTAGACAACTATCAGCTTTTGCAAGCTCAGCTAAAAACTCTTTTAAATGAATAAAGTTCTGGGTGATATACTTTCTATCTTCCTCTATGTCTTCAAAGCCTGGGTAAATTTCAGCTTCATCAACCAGATTAAGAAAATTCTCTAACAATTGATTTTCAGATATTTTCGATAATTCGGACGAAATTTCTTTAGTTTGTTCAGTCGAGAAATATCTAGCTGGGCCATAACCAACATCTTCATCAGAAATAGGTATTCCCCCTAAAAATACAGAACCGCCCAGAGAAGTAGCTTCCCAAACACTTTTATTTAGTAAGAAATGAATTGCATGCCACGCTTTATCGACGTCACACGCTTTGCCACTGTCGTCTTCATATAAATACGATACTAGCTTTGACGGCTCTGCCAATATCTCGTTAAGCCGTTCTTCACTCACGCTTTTTAATGACGCTATCATTGACATATTGTGAACTCCTTGATTAAGAAAACATAACGCTTGCCGTGAACGGCACAAAATAGCAGGCTAAAATTGGCGACAAAGGAGCGCAAGCCTGCTGTTTTGCGTCCCTTGGTTTAGGCCCTTGTTAGGCTTAAAGTTCTACTTAACCTCGAATTTCTGTGCGGAAGTCCAAAGCCCATACTTCAT
Source organism: Pseudoalteromonas sp. Isolate6 (assembly GCF_022398435.1). NCBI lineage: Bacteria > Pseudomonadati > Pseudomonadota > Gammaproteobacteria > Alteromonadales > Pseudoalteromonadaceae > Pseudoalteromonas > Pseudoalteromonas sp. Isolate6. The sequence continues at coordinate 39,545 of NZ_JAKEVK010000018.1, forward strand.
TGGGCTTTTATCTTCACCGACCGTTAAAATTTCATTTTTATAAGTGATATTTCCTGAGTATCTGTCACCTAATCCAATGTGACCTATTGAATGTAAGAGCACTCTTTCTCTTTTAGTAAAACCTTGAGAGTAACCATCTAAGGCATTGTCTGCTCGCAAAGATAAAAGCATCAAAGTTTTGAAGACACCTGAACCACTCCCATGATCTATACATAGAATTATATTTACTCCGGAAGGCGAAGTTCCTATGTACTGATAAAAAAAGAACCTTCACCTTTTTCTCTGGTGTAACCGACTAATTCTTTTCCATCCACTTTCCGGTGCTCTATATCAACAAAAAACCTATTACTTTTATTTGCTGATACTAAGTCAATTGAGGACGTTGTTGCTGAGGAGTCACTAATCCAACCTAGAAGCTCTTCAATAACCCTAGGGTTTATGTATTCCTCTCTAACAAAAGAGAAATTTAAATGCTTCCAGTACTGGCCAATATTATCGCTCGTATCACCAACCTTATAAATAATTTGCTTAGGTGGCTCCATATTTTTATTAACGTAAGCCGTTCCGAGAATGCCTACTATGGTTCCTACAATTAGACAGATGCCACCAATGAGTGAACTTTGATTACCATCTTTTTCATACCATTACTGAGTCAAGATTGAACCTTATGTTTAAAGAAGCCTAACGAGCCTGTAGAATAACTCGTTTCAAATTTGTTTTTGTAATCAACAAACGATAACTGAGTTCCTATTTTGATTCAATCGTTTAGTTGGGTGTGAGTTGTTATTTTAGGGCGTTTTTTTAAGCTGGTTTGTTGTGGTTTGAGAGGCGTTTCGGAGCTGTTAGGTCAGGTTGTTCTTAGCTTACGACACCCTTTCTCGTAACTTTTCGATATTGTGAACAAGGCAGTATAGCTGCCATTGAGCATTGACTTTTACTTGGCCGCGTAATGTGAGCTTATTCGTCCCTTTATTCACCGTGATGTTGCCGAATAGTGGTTCGATACATCCAAGTCGTTCGCTGTATTGTCGTCGTCCTATTGGGCTGTCTATTTTTACTTTCATTTTGTCGATGTAACTGATTTTTTTGCGAGACTCATCACTCTTAAACTGTACTTGTCGGCCTGTTTTTATCGGTGGCTTTCGCATGCACTGCTGTTGTAGTGGGCATACTTTGCAATCTTTTAAGTAACCACAGAATCGCGTGTATTCTTGGTTGTAGCTTTTTACATTGATACCGCTTCGCCACATCTCGTTCCCTGCGGGGCAGTGGCAGGTTTGTGTTGCTTCATCATAATGGAAGTCGTCTGAGGTAAATAAGCGTGGCTTGCCTTTACTGCGTTTTAATCGGCGCTTTTCTTGCTCTGTTTCGTAGGTTTCGCTCTCTTTAAACAGTGGGTTGCGTTTTCTAAATTGGTTATCAGCTATGTAAGTATCAAAGCCACTTTGCGCCATGAATTCAAGGTTCGCTTCACTATTAAATCCACTGTCTGCGGTAAATTTAATGGCCTGTTTGTGAGAGAATTTATCACTGTTCAGTTTTTCAAGTTGTCGTTTTAATTGCTCAACGGCTGGCTGCAGTGTTTGTTGCTCGCCCACCGAGCCCCATGCCTGTGCTTGTAGTATAATTTGATGTTTCTCATCGTTTATCGCTATCCCGTTATAGCCTTGAATTGTGCCTTTTGACGTGGTCATTTTCGCGCTGTCTGGGTCGGTAATATTACTTTTAACCGGCTTACCTTTACTGCCTGTTTTCTCTTCGTGAGTAGCTAAGAACTCGGTGATTTTATCTGCACTTTTATCTAGCTTTTCTTTTTACTTTAAGTCTTGAGTGACCAGCTCTTCACTTAAGCCATCTTGCGCTTGATGGCGCTCAATTATGCGTTTGCTTGCGCGTTCTAATTTGGCTTTTTTACGGCCTAGCTCATCGAATGTACCGCTCCACTCTTTACTTGTGCACCCATCAATGGCAAACATGTTGCGTCCTATCAAGCCTTCTTCATCACATATCATCAGCACTTGCGTAAATAGCGGTTCAATCTGTTCGTGCATTTTAGCCACAAAACCCGCTATTGATGTGTAATGCGGCTGAATATCACCCGACACACTCATAAATAAAATGTTTGTTTCACACGCTTTAGCAATTCGCCGACTACTGATTAAACCATGTGCATAGCCCAGTAAAATAACCTTTAACATCACCGCGGGCGGATACGCCGCAGCGCCTGTTTTGTCGTTGTTATACCAAGCGTCAAAGCCCAACAAGTCAAGCTTATTTTCGACAATATAACAAAGCGCATATTCAAAGGTTCCCGGCAAAATTTGCTCAGCGAAATTGATTGGAATAAATTTATTTTGGCGGGATAAGTCTGGCTTATAGTTGGCCATAACAGATTACCGTGGGTGAATAATAGCTATTAGATCACAGTAACCAACTCGATTCAAGGTTAAGAAATAGTCAATCCAAAACCAACAATCCAGTACCTGGAAAGAGTAATTCTACAGCCTCAACGCCGCGTTAAGTAGTGAGCAACGCCACCACGAAACCTAACCATACCACCGTAAACACAAAACCCAACGGTAGAATGAAAAATGCCAAGCGTTGGGAATCTGTCTTAAACGCTTTGTTATGCCTTTAGTGTGCGGTATAGCCTTTTGTATTCCGATATCACATGAGGCATATTTATTGGAGATGTAAAGGTCCCACCATGACCAATTGCATTGCGTTCTTTATAATAATCTGCAACGATATTGAAGTCGGATTGCCCTTTAGGCGTCAATAAAGCCAACCGATTTTTGAAGTTCATTTCTGCACTCGCATTTGAGGGCAAAATATCCCACGCAGCTTTGTTTTTCCATGAAATAGTCGAAGCTTTCTTTTTAACTATTTTTTTTGCTGACTCTTGGCGAACTCTGTCTTCTAAACGAGTAAACATAAACAAAAAATATGCTTGGTCATTTAGCTCACGTTTTCTAGCATATTTTTGCGCTTTTTTATTCCAACCTTTTGAAATTGCATCAAATTCGATAAAGGAGTAATCATTGTCGATTTCGAAATATTGTTTTTCAAGCTCATCAAAAATAGTCATAGTTTAGTAGCTAACTCCAAAAGAAGCTCTGGTGTAAAATTTTCACCTTGTCTTCTTTGTGTCGGTGAAAACAATTTCCATTTAGACTCCTTGTCTCCAAACTCTGAAAAGTCAACTAGAATGTATGCACCTTTTTTAGTCATTATGTCTAATCGACCATTTCCACCAATTATCCATAAACCCACTGGTTTGATTGACATTAGAAGTTTAGTTTTTCTATAAATATTCAGCTTTGGAATTGACGTAGAAGGTACATTGAACTTAACCATTAACTCTTCGTTCATCGACACACTGTCATTACTCTCTACAGAAAAATCATCTTCTGAAGCCAATCTACTTTCAACCGAATGGTAAAGTTTAGCAACCCTTTCTTTCCAGTCACTGACTCTCAACTCAATATGTTTTTGATCTATTTCAGCCATGTATACACTCCGTTTTAAACGCTATTCTAGCACCTTTGTATTGAGAGTGAACTCTGCTAGAGACATAACGCCGTGTTAAGGCGTGGAATAACGTTTGCACACTTGAGCGAAGCGAAATCGGCACACGTTATGGAATCGCTCTTAAACGCTTGTTATGTACGTAGTTCGATATCTTGCGTTGAAAACAAAGGTTTTACTTGCTTGGCTTCATCTTGATAACGATTTCGTGTATCCCACAAGTCCACAGCATGTTGAATGTTAAGCCAAAACTCAGGTGTATTCCCAAATGCAGCCGCTAACTTGATTGCAAGTGGAGCAGTCAGAGTACCACCATTAATTAAGTTACTGATGGTGTTCCTATGTACACCCATAGCTTCAGCTAATGTTTTTGATGTAATCTCCATTGGCTCCAAGAATTCAACTTTGAGCATTTCTCCTACACCAACTGGACGACGTTTAGTTATGCGCATTATCCTGACCTCAGTATTTATGAGGGTCTAAATAGGTGTCTTCTGCTACACCGTCAACCCACTTAAAAATCAAACGATACTGTTTATTCACCCGTATCGAACACCAACCTTTCAGATTACCTTCAAGATGTTCAAACCGATTACCCGGTGGAACTCTTAGATCTGATTCAGCTTTTGCTGCATCTAGGATTTCAAGCTTCCGATACAGCGCATTCTATATAATTTTAGGAATCAAGCGATGACGCTTATCTTCCTCATAAAATGCTTCAAGCCAATCATCTTTAAAATTTACTGACATATCCTCGCACTGTCTTACTGTGCATCAATAGTGAAATACTATCGCACAAAAGAGATGTGCACAAGTTGTGCAGGACAAGAAAGTACATAACGCCGCAATTAAACAGCAAAAATTAGTTGGTTAAAATTTGTGAGGCACTAACAAAGCCAACTGATTTTTGTCAGTACTTATTAATGTGCTTTGTTAGGTGCACTATTGCATACAGATAACTTGGTCTGATTGATAAGAGCCATTAGCTTGCTTAAAGTACATTTCGAACTCATGTCCGCAGACATTGTTACCAATAAACCGCTTACAGTAAAACAGGTCTCCATCTTGATTTTTATACCAAGAATCGATATCAGCTTTATATTTCGAGCTTAAAACTTTGGGAATGCTGCTTGTTTTCTCCCAGTGATTTAAGTCGAAAGTACACCCATTTATCGGTTTAGCCGAACAACCTGATAGAAGCATCAATATTATAATCACACGCCACATTCTAAATGAGCACCTAACGCCGCAAATAAACGGCAAAAATTAGTTGGCTAAACTTGTGAGGAACGAACAAAGCCAACTGGTTTTTGTCCACCCTTTTTGATTTGCCTTGCTATATGCCTATGGCCCCCAATAATCGAACTTAAAAACCACACCCTTGGGAATAACAAATCTAATGGAAGATCCACAGTGAATAATATGCTCACCAGACTCTATTTCTGATACTTCACCGAGAGGTAACTCCCAAGCTTTACCATCTAATAGTAACGGCCCACAATTTCCACCATTATTATCAATTACACCAAAGTATGTGTTACCGTCTTGCGATGGTTCTACTTCACCTCTAAGGTATCCATCACCCTTGCATGCAATAAGAGCAAAAATTAGTGAAACTATGAATAAATACTTCATGATTTCCTTGGCATATAACGCCGCGCGCACCGGCGCACAAGGCGTAGTTTGTTTTGTGTTAGAATAGAGCGCAGCGGAATGACACAAAACAAACGTAGCTTTTTGCGTCCTGTTGCCGCGCTTTGTTATACGCAACCTCTTATTTTATTAGTATGTTTTAGATGAGTTGCCAGCGCAAAGTCCCATGGAATAACTACCTTGTGCATATATGCAGCCATCAAATTTAAAGCCCTTATTGTTTTTAAACGCTCGATAACTCTCGGTGACAGCTTGTCTTCTTTCAAAAGGAATATCGCCACCTATACATGCTAGTTGCAACACCAATCGAGGATTGTGTGATTTTTTTGATATCAGTCGTGCTTGTTTCCAAGGGCTGTCTTCCCGAGTAAGTTTTCTCGACTCTAAGAACGATGTTGTATCAAGGTCTCCGGCCTCAGAGCACATAGCGAGCTCTTTAACTATTTCAGATTCACCGTAGAATGTTAAATCTGGGTTAGCCTTCTTACCTAGAAGGTAATATTTATATGCTAAGCTAGGCTTCTTATCTAATTTAAAATCATCATCCACACTATAATAGTGTGTGTCGATTAACCACTTAACAGCTTTAGCACTTCCATTTTCTGCTGCGAAATATACTTTATCGTTTTTGCCGATAGCATACTTATTAGCCAGTACAAAAACCGCATCCATGTCACCTTTTGATGCTTCTTCTTTAAGGACTGGAATTATGTCATTTCTTTTTTTGTGGAATAGTAACGCAAGTCCATATAGAGCTCTTTTATCATTTTTTTCTGCAGCTCTTAGAAGAAGTTCTTCACCCAGACTATAGCCTAAAGAATTTTTTAGTTTTTCAGCTGACTTATAAATATCATCTCCAGCACTGATAAAATCAAGCATGGAAACTCTTTCCTTATATACCTTCTCTAGGCATGAGGTTGTTTTACATTTATTTCTTGTGTTTTTAAGCCAATCACGTTGCCCTTGCTTAAGCGAGGTTGAAGAAAGCTTATTTGCAGCTTTATAGGCGCTGCTTAAATCTCGGTCGAGCCTAGAGATATTGTCTTCTGAACAGATCATCTTCTCTACGTGAGTTCGGGCTTTCCCGCAATCAAAGCTTGCAGAATTCACATTGAGACTGACCGCAACTAGAGAGATTGCACTTAGGTAACGAAGACTACATATTCCTTTCATGGGAAATCCTAAAATTTATTTTCATGGCATGATCTACCAAACTGCATAACAACGCCGCAAATAAACGGCAAAAATTAGTTGGCTAAAATTTGTGAGGCACGAACAAAGCCAACTGGTTTTTGTCCGCACTTTTAATTTGCTTTGTTATATGTACAGTAGCTCTAGTTCCGCATCATTGGGCCCAAATATCTCTAGCTAAATAGTGACTCCATTTTTGTCACTGCACTCGATATAAAAATCGTCACCGTAAACTTCAACGATTGTTCCTTCGTCTCCAACTTGAGGAGCCCTAGAACCAAAGCTTTGGTCCGAATGTTTAAATTCTGTATATAGAG
>NZ_JAKEVK010000180.1:0-9872 GCF_022398435.1 Pseudoalteromonas sp. Isolate6
TAGTTGTTATTGTGAGTATATTTTTTGTGAATGGGAAAAGGGGTTCGTTTTTCCAAAAATTGTTTTATGTTTGACCTATCCCGTTCAAAAAATGTTAATCAAGGACTCTCCATGAGCAAGTATGTCACTCATTCAGGCTTCCAAATTGCGACTCCACTGGCGCACTTTGTTGAGCAATCTCTACTTCCCGGTACGGGGATCGCGGTCAATCAATTTTGGCAAGGCGTAGCGGATATTTTTTCGGAACTTGGGAAGCAAAACCAAGCGTTACTCAACAAACGCGATACCCTGCAACAGAAAATTGACGATTACCACCTCTCTCATCCTGATTGGCAAGCTGCAGAATATCGGACATTTCTTGAATCTATCGGTTATTTGCAGCCTGAGCCTGAAGACTTTACCATCGAAACCGAGCATGTAGAGCCTGAAATTGCGAGCGCAGCCGGTCCTCAGTTAGTGGTGCCTGTCAGTAACGCAAGATTTGCGCTCAATGCGGCGAATGCGCGTTGGGGCTCCTTGTATGACGCGCTCTATGGAACGGATGTTCTTGGTGAAGAGGATGGTGCTGAGCGTACTCAAGCCTATAATCCGAATCGCGGATTTAAAGTCATGGCTTATGCTAGGCAATTTCTCGATAAAGCGCTGCCGCTGGCAGAAGGCTCTCACATAGAAAGTACGAACTACGCGATTCTAGACGGCAATTTGGTGATTACACTAAACGACAGCACCCAAGTTGCACTGCAAAAGCCTGATCAGCTAGTGGGTTATCAGGGGGAGGCACAAAATCCAAGTGCGATATTGCTATGTCATCATGATCTGCATATTGAGATCCAAATCGATCCGCACCATCCGATCGGACAGGCAGACAAAGCCGGGATCAAAGATGTCGTCCTTGAGGCTGCACTTACGACAATCATGGATTGTGAAGACTCAGTTGCGGCGGTAGATGCACAAGACAAAGTATTGGTATACCAAAATTGGTTAGGCTTGATGAAAGGGAGCTTGAGCGAGACCTTCGAAAAGTCAGGACAATCACTGACTCGGACGCTAAATGCCGACCGAAGCTATGTAAATACACAAGGCCAGCGAATGACACTAAAAGGTCGTTCTATGATGTTTGTGCGCAATGTTGGCCACCTAATGACAACACCAGCGATACTGGATGCAGAAGGAAACGAGCAGTTCGAAGGGATCTTAGATGCCATCATGACAAGCACGGCTGCGCTGCATGATTTGCAGGGAAATAGTCCGTTTAAAAACTCGACGGCAGCAAGTATCAATATCGTGAAGCCAAAGATGCACGGGCCTGAAGAGGTCGCTTTCACTGATACCCTATTTAGCCGAGTTGAAGCGATGCTCTCGCTACCTAAAAATACCATTAAAATGGGGATTATGGATGAAGAGCGCCGTACTTCGGTAAACTTGAAAGCGTGTATTGCTGCCGCTAAGCAGCGTGTAGTATTTATTAATACGGGCTTTTTGGATAGAACAGGCGATGAAATTCATACCTCAATGCTGGCGGGCCCTGTATTGCCCAAAGTGGCAATTAAAGGACAGTCTTGGATAGCGGCCTATGAAGATCAAAACGTGGATATTGGCCTTAAAACCGGTTTTAGGAAAAAGGCACAAATAGGCAAAGGAATGTGGCCAATGCCAGATAAAATGGCGCTGATGATGGAGCAAAAGCAAGGCCATCCGGAGTCTGGTGCTAATACTGCATGGGTGCCCTCTCCTACCGCAGCAACGCTCCATGCAATGCACTACCACTATGTGGATGTGTTTGCCCGCCAACTTGAGATAAAAACACGTCAGCAGGCGTCGCTCGATAACTTACTGACGCCCCCGTTGATGTTAGAAAACGATTTGTCTGCGGAGGATATTCAAGCCGAATTAGACAATAATGCGCAGGGCATTTTGGGCTACGTGGTGCGCTGGATAGATCAAGGTGTAGGTTGCTCAAAAGTGCCTGATATCAATCACGTTGGATTAATGGAAGACAGAGCAACCCTTAGGATCTCAAGCCAGCATATCGCTAACTGGTTATATCATGGTATTTGTAGCGAAGAGCAAGTGGAAAAAACCTTTAGGCGCATGGCGGCTGTAGTAGATGGTCAAAACGAAGGTGACAGCCTCTACCAACCAATGCTCAATGACCATAAACCGCTTAGTGAAAACCTCGCCTATAAAGCGGCGTTATCTTTAGTATTTGAAGGCCGAGTACAACCCAATGGTTACACCGAGCCGCTACTTCACGCCTATCGACAAGCCTATAAGCAGCAGGCAAATTAGTTCCTTTTTATTTCGATGTCACTCAAATCAAGGCTGGTCAATCCAGCCTTTTTGGTTTTTCTGCTTGTGTCGAGGTAAACCTCGACCTACGTTGGATTTGTAGGTCGTGATTTATCACGACGAGATCTTTTGCTGTGCATTGTTTAGGTGCTTGTCGAGGTATGTGTTGAGATATGTGTCGAGGAAAACCTCAATCTACGTCGGAACCGTAGATCGTGATGTATCACGACAAGTCTATATGTATATCTTTCAGCACATTAGCACCTACTATGGCCATAATATTTCAATTGCAGAATTGGCTGATATCGTCCCATTCACGTAAAGAACCGTTTTACTGAGGTGTTCGGGCTCAACCCAAATCAATATCTGCAATGGTTTCGAGTGCAGAAAATGTGTGATTTATTAGAAAGCACGAGTAAGCCATTTGATTGGATTGCGCACCAGGTAGGATACGACAGCCTGCCGTAAGACGTTTAATAAGTGTATGGGCTTAAGACCAAGCGAGTTTCGAAAACGTTTCTAGTTATTTAAACTTGACTTAAAGTAAAAAATATTTGACTTGTGGTTGAGCAAAGCTTACGCTTTTAATGTAAAGAATACTTAACTTTGAGTAAAGTGAGGGTAACATGGAAAGCAGCAATAAGATTAAAGCGTTTTTAGACTCGTTGAGTTTCCGTGACTTAACGATTGCGATAGAGTTTTTGGTAACAGGTTATATCTTGTATTTTTATTTAGGCGAAATAACAGCGGCTACAGAGCAGTTATGTCAAGATCCTAGTTGGGTATCAGGATTGTTGCTCAAGGTGATTGTTATTTCTATCGTGACATCTATTGCAGGTCAGCTGCTACTGAGCTTTGTTAGCGATAAAGATATGGATAAGCCGTTAGATGAGCGTGAAAAGTTGATTGCGCTATCAGGGTGCAAACCGGCCTACTGGGTGCTTCAGATTGGTGTGTGTATCTCTATTTTCCAGTATTCAGCCGAAGCACAAAATTGGTCGCAAGCGCTTCCTTTTGAACTACCATTTGCACCACTTCATATTTTAGTGATTGCATTTTTGCTGGCTGAATTGGTCGGTTATGGAACCCAGCTCGTCAAAGCTCGTTTGGGGGTTGTGTATGTCTGATTTACCAATAAAAAACAAAATCAGAATGCTACGTTTTATGAGCGGTGAAATGACACAAAAAGAACTTGCTGAGCGGGTGGGTGTCACAAGACAAACGATTATGGCCATTGAGGCTGCCAAATATTCTCCCTCGCTTGAAGTCGCCTTTAAAATAGCGCATGTATTTAATATCTCTATTGAAGAGGTATTCGAATATCAGCCATAAAGTGCCAAAACAAGCGTGATGTAAAGGGGGTTTACGTCACGCTTTTTTGTTTCTGTGAGCACCGATACGTTTTTTGATTTAAATAGTTTAATTATCAGGCATTGTGTTCTAGGCTTTAGGTAAATATATTGTTACTACTAAAGATAGTGCCTATGCAATGAACTGAGTAGTCATGCTATAAGGCCGATTGTCACAGACTTGCTCACGAGGTGTCATGGTTAAGCAGTACATATCAGTGAATAACTTGATTGGCATGGCTATATTGGTGTGGAGCTTGGTAACTACTCCTGCCAGTGCAAGCGAATGCAGTAAAACGGTGAATATCGGCGTTGTTGCCGATTGGCCACCATTAACTGTATTTGATGAGCTTGGACCTTGGGGCCTAGACGTAGACATTGCCGAGATGGTGTTCCAGCACGTTGCCGTGTGTACTACTTATATTCGCCTCCCTTCCAGCGCTCGCACTTTTGAAGAAATGTCAAAAGGAGTGATAGATGTTGCGGTAATGGTTAGCTACACTAAAGATAGAGAAGTATACGGAGATTTCTCTCAGCCCTATCGTTTTGAACGTATGCGATTATTTTCTTTATCACCTCCCACAGCGCTTCCCAATTTAGCTTCATTACTAGAGCAATCGAAAACTATAGGGTTAAGCATAGGATCCTACTATGGCGAAGAGCTTGGTGAGCTGAAACAAGATCCTCGCTATAAAGATCAGTTTGTGAGTATTGCCAGTGCGCAGCGTCGAGTTGAAATGCTAATGAAAGCGCGTGTTGACTTTATTGTGGACGATATGATCACGGGAAATTATTTTATTAAAGAGCGAGGGCTTGACGCAGCGCAGGCTTGGCCTTACGTGATACATGATAACCAAGTACATTTTTTACTGCGTAAAAATGTTTTTAGTGCGAGGCTAAAAAGTAAAATTGATGAAGCGATCGTAGAACTTAAACCTAAGATTGAATTGTTAGTGGCGAGTTATCAGGCAAATGCTTCTTTTGGGGTTTCAACTGTCTCAAATCGGTTCCCCGGTTACCAGTTGTTACCGCTTTCAAATCTTAAATAGCAAGGATGCTTTGTCTTACTCAGTTCTCCCATTTGATTCGGTTTTGACTGTTTTCTAGTCAAGATAAGCTTAATCAGATTGTCACATCAAAACGGTAAATTATCGCAAATACCTGCAAAATCTCAGATTTTTTAAATTTTTTTAAGATTTTTTGTAATCCTTTAAAACCCCTTAGCTATCATGGGATTAACCTAGGTACAAACGTCAAAAAATTGGCTTTTTACAAAAAGTCAACCTTGAAGTCTTAACTTTATCACCCTAAGCTTATTTTAATTGAACGGTCAATTAATAAAAAGCTATGCCAAAAGTCGGAATGGAACCTGTTCGTCGTCAGCAGCTAATTGACGCCACTTTAGAGTCAGTTGCCGAGTTAGGATTACAAGCAACCACTATTAATAGTATCAGTAAAAGGGCCGGTCTCTCATCAGGGATCATCAGTCACTATTTTGGTGGTAAACAAGGCTTGATTGAAGCAACCGTGCGCTATCTATTAAACAACTTGAAATACAGTTTGTTGGACAAAACCTACGGTGGTTGTAGTGCCGAGCAGCGACTCATGTATATCGTAGAGGCTAACTTTGCCATGGTGCAGCAGCAGTCAAATACGACGCGTACCTGGTTGAGTTTCTGGGCGCAATCTATGCACGATGACGAGCTTCACCGACTACAGCGTGTTAACAGCCGCCGTCTGCAGAGTAACTTAGCGACTTCATTTGCTGCCTTTATGCCTCGGCCTGAAGCAAAAGAAGCGGCTGAGCTTGCCGCCGGTATGATTGACGGACTCTGGTTAAGAGCTGTACTAAGCAAAGCTGACCATCATGCGTTTCATCATAGTGAAACGCTCGCAAAACGCTACATTCAATCACTTATTAAGCAGTTTGGAGGATAATGTGACAGTCCCTGTATATCAAAATTTTATTCATGGCCAGTTCTTGGCAAACCACTCAGGCGAAAAGTTTGCAGTAAAAAATCCAGCAACGGATGAAGTGATCTACGAGGTAGAGGTTGCTGATAGTCATGTTCAGCAAGCTGCGATTGAAAGTGCCAAAGCGGGCTTTGCATTATGGTCAGCAATGGCGCCAATTGAGCGTAGTCGTGTTTTACATAAAGCGGTATCTTTGCTGCGCGAGCGTAATGATGAGCTTGCCAAGATTGAAGTGTTAGATACAGGTAAGCCTTGGCAAGAAGCGGAATGTGTAGACATTCAAACAGGCGCTGATGTGATTGAATACTTTGCAGGGTTGGCTCCCGCTCAAGTTGGCACTCAGCAGCCTGTGGCAGGTGACTTTTTCTATACTCGCAAAGAGCCTCTGGGTATTTGTGCAGGCATTGGCGCGTGGAATTATCCTCTGCAAATTGCGTGTTGGAAATCAGGGCCTGCACTTGCCGCTGGTAATGCTCTCATTTTCAAGCCATCGGAAGAAACACCACTTGGTGCAATTAAGCTGGCTGAAATCTTTATTGAAGCCGGTGTCCCTGCGGGAGTATTCAATGTGGTACAAGGTGCCGCTGAAGTGGGCCAATGGCTTACTACCAGCCCTGATATTGAAAAAGTATCGTTCACCGGTGAAGTGGGTACTGGCAAAAAAGTAATGCAAAGTGCGGCAAGCAATTTAAAAGAAGTGACGATGGAGCTAGGTGGAAAATCACCGCTGATCGTCTTTGAAGATGCTGATATTTCTCAAGCGATAAGCGCCGCGATGTTAGGTAACTTCTACACCCAAGGTGAAGTGTGTACTAACTGTACGCGCGTATTTGTACAGCGTAAGGTTTATGACGCCTTTTTGGCCGAGCTAAAGCAGCGTACTGAACAAAATATCATCGCCGGCGATCCGCTCGATCCAAACGTAAATCTTGGCGCCCTAATCTCAAAACAGCATCACACCTTGGTGATGGATTACATTGCAAAAGGCAAAGCTGAAGGCGCAACCTTACTTACCGGTGGTGAGGCACTTAGTCCTGAAACGGCACCAAACGGCTACTTTGTTGCACCGACTGTATTTATCGATTGTCATGATGACATGACCATAGTGAAAGAAGAGATCTTTGGTCCAGTGATGTCGGTATTGGTATTTGATGACGAGGAAGAAGTCATTCAGCGTGCAAACAACACCCACTTAGGTCTGGCTGCGGGTGTATTTAGTAAAGATATTCAACGTGCACACCGTGTCATCCACCAGCTAGAAGCTGGTATTTGTTGGATCAATAGTTATGGCAACTCACCCGCTGAAATGCCCGTTGGAGGCTATAAGCAGTCGGGCATTGGCCGCGAAAATGGCATCGAGACGCTAGATCAATATACCCAAACTAAGTCTGTGTATGTTGGTATGAGCGATATTGAAAGTCCATTTTAATCGAGGAGTATGATGACTGATTTTGATTATATTGTTGTAGGTGCAGGTTCTGCAGGCTGTGTGCTTGCAAATCGCCTATCGGAAAATCCAGCGCACAAAGTACTGTTACTCGAAACGGGTGGTAGCGATAAGAGCATTTTTATTCAGATGCCAACCGCGCTATCTATTCCAATGAATACCGATAAATACGCTTGGCAGTTTCATACTGAGCCTGAGCCGTATTTAGACAATCGCGTTATGCATTGCCCTCGCGGCAAGGTACTTGGGGGGTCGTCGTCAATCAATGGCATGGTGTACGTTCGAGGTCATGCAAAAGACTTTGATGAGTGGCAAGACCATGGTGCGCAAGGTTGGGATTATCAGTCTTGTTTGCCTTACTTCAAGCGCGCTGAATCTTGGTATTTAGGTAGCGATGAGTACCGTGGTGAGCAAGGTCCGCTTGGTACCAATAATGGTAATGAAATGGCAAATCCGCTCTATCGTGCATTTATTAGCGCAGGTGAGCAGGCCGGTTATGCGTTTACCAAAGACTATAACGGTGAGCAGCAAGAAGGCTTTGGACCAATGCATATGACCGTCAAAGACGGTAAACGTTGTTCATCAAGCCGAGCATACTTAGACCCAATTAAGCACCGTAGCAACCTGACTATTGTAACGGGAGCACTGGTACAAAAAGTACTGTTAGATGGTAAAACCGCTACAGGCGTTGAGTTCAGCGTGAAAGGAAAACTGAAAAACGCGAATGCAGCGAAGGAAGTGATCCTGAGTGCAGGTTCAATCGGTTCACCGCACTTATTACAATTATCTGGTATTGGTGATAAAGAAGCGTTGACAGCCGCGGGCGTAGAAGTGAAACATCATTTACCTGGAGTTGGCAAAAATCTGCAAGATCACTTGGAGTTTTATTTCCAATACAAGTGTAAGCAGCCCATCACCTTAAACGGCAAGCTAGGGTTAATTTCTAAAGGTTTGATCGGTGCAAGATGGTTGCTTGATAAGTCAGGTCTTGGCGCGACCAATCACTTTGAATCTTGTGCCTTTATTCGTTCGAAAGCGGGCGTTGAGTGGCCAGATCTTCAGTATCACTTTTTACCCGCCGCTATTCGCTACGATGGTAAGAGTGCCTTTGACGGTCATGGGTTCCAAGTTCATGTTGGCCACAATAAACCAAAGAGCCGTGGTGAAGTAACGATTAAATCAGCAGATCCAACGGCTGCGCCTAAAATACAGTTTAATTATCTGGCAGAACAAGAAGACATTGAAGGCTTTAGAGCTTGTGTTAGGTTGACTCGTGAAATCATTGAGCAGAGTGCGTTTGATGACTTTAGGCAGAGCGAGATCCAACCAGGTGAACATATCCAAACCGATGAAGAGATTGATGCCTTCGTGCGTCAAGCGGTAGAGAGTGCTTACCATCCTTCTTGTTCATGCAAAATGGGTGAGGATGAAATGGCGGTTGTAGATTCACAAACCCGTGTGCACGGTGTAAAGGGGCTACGCGTTGTGGATTCATCTATTTTCCCGACCATTCCAAACGGCAACCTCAATGCGCCGACTATTATGGTCGCGGAAAAAGCAGCGGATATGATTTTAGGCAATTCGCCACTTGCCGCTGAGGGAGCAAACGTTGCTATGACGCAAAACTGGCAACAGGTTCAACGTAGTTCGGAGATCTAGTTTCGCCACTCGTATGGGAAAGTTCGTGCCCCATATGAGACCTGCAGTGGCATGCAGTGCAAATCGTTTGCACTGCATTAATGCGGGAATAATGTAAATAAAAACAACGGAGAAAAAATGAGTTACTTCTATCAATTTTGGGAGGGTGACAATGACAGTATGGCTTAGTGCAGGCATCATTTTCACCCTATTGGCAATTGCCTTTATTTTATTGAAGTGGGGGAATTTACAGTGCGTTGGTGTTACACCGGTTAAAACGTTCACTTTTATTGCAATCTTATTTACTTCTGGCCTAGACGTTGGCCTGATCATGTTTCCGCTTACGGAGTTTGCGGGTTACGCAGACATAAAAGCAAGCCCAGAGTATGCATTTACTAATCCGCTGGCCATAGAGTTCGGCTTTTGGGGATTTTTAATCTGGGGTTTCTACTTTCTTACGTGCTTTTATTTCTGCGTAATAGAGCCCAAAGTGAAATTTTTTGAAATTCCTTGGGTAAAATTCATTAATAACCTAGTTATTATCGGTACATGTGCGTTTACTGCATTCTTATTACTGTCTAACCTACCTTGGTATTTACCTAGTTTAGGCGATGGTGAGTCGATTATTCCTAGTTTCTATCTGATTGTGTTTGCGGCGATCGCCTTTGCGGTTTATTCAAGCACTAGCCTTAAGTACGTGCGTTTTTTAAGTATCACAACGACATGGGTATTTATCGGTTTAATTGCCTTTATGTGGGCGTCTGCGTTTGTCTTTGGTGACAGTGCAATGTCGAGTTATACCAATAACTTGGCGCTGATCGGCGGTTACTTTGCCAATATAGATCAGTTTGTGTTGCCACTTAATGACTATCACGAGTTCTATCTATTCTGGTGGTTTGCGTGGAGTATCATGATAGGGCAATTCACATCGCGTTTTGTCGGCGGCTTGAAAACTTATCAAGTGCTAGCGGCGATGCTAATTTTCCCATCTATTCCAATCGCAGCATGGTTTAGTGTGCTTTATCACTATTATGAGGCTGGGATCCCAACTGCGGGTATTAAAAACTTTGCAATGGTCTTTGTTGGCGTGGTGTTTGTAATCAATTCGCTCGACTCTTTGATCCGTTTATATACAGATAACCTTAACCTCACAGTTAGCCGTTTAGGAAAAAGAA
>NZ_JAKEVK010000181.1:0-9821 GCF_022398435.1 Pseudoalteromonas sp. Isolate6
TCTAAAAGCAGCGCTTCAGTTTCAGTGTTCGTTAACGTGACTTCAATATGGTCAATATTACTGACCAATACTCGCGTTTTACTATCTGTGATATTTGAACGGAAGTAACTAGAAACTCGTTTTTTGAGGTTTTTTGCTTTACCAACATAGATAACCTGATCGTCCACATCGTACATGCGGTACACACCAGGTTCTGTTGTTAATGTCTTGAGGAAAGGTTTGTAATCAAATTCAGTCATTTAAAAAGAACTTAATGACTACTATCTATATCAATCATTTTATGGCGAATAGCCAAGTGGGTTAATTCTACATCACCGCTCACATTGAGCTTTTCAAACATGCGATAGCGATAACTATTTACCGTCTTAGAGCTTAAGTTCAAGCGATCTGCAATATTTTGTGCTTTCTCACCTTTAGTGATCATGAGCATAATCTGCAACTCTCTTTCCGATAACGATTGGAAAGGGTTTTCGTCATTGCGGCCACTAAATTGCGCAAGGGCAATTTGCTGAGCAATTTCTGGCGCAATATAACGCTGGCCAGCATTGACCGCACGTATCGCATTGATCATTTCATCGGGGCCTGCACCTTTTGTTAGGTAACCATGCGCACCAATTTGCATTACCTTGCTTGGGAAAGGATCTTCACAATGTACAGTAAGCACAATAACTTTTACATCTGGACAGTAACGGCAAATCTTTTTGGTCGCTTCCAATCCACCAATACCAGGCATGTTCATGTCCATTAGCACAATGTCAGGTTCACTTTGGCGACAAAACGTTACGGCTTCTTCACCGGTTTTGGCTTCTCCTACCACTTTAAAGCCACGCACATCATCTAAAATGCGTTTTATGCCAGTCCTGACAAGTTCATGATCATCAACTAAAAGCACATTAATCAATGGCACACCCTCTACATATATATTGGTAAAAGGAGCGAAGCAACCAACAGCCCCGCTTCCAGATGTTTGAGATTACCACATATTTTTTAAAAGCATAACGATAGAGACAAGAGAAAAATACAATTTTGATATGAATTAACTAAATAGTTAATTCATGAAAGAAGCTTTGATTATAATTTCACCGCTTTGCGATTTTTGTTTCAGCCGCTACAGCATTTTAGCAATAGCGGCTCAAAGTAGGTTTATTTACACACTTCAACTTTGCTTGGAAAATTTATCGACCCAAAGTGCAATCACACCGTCACCAGTGACGTTACATGCCGTACCAAAGCTATCTTGTGCTAAGTATAAAGCAATCATTAAAGCCACTGCGCCCTCATTAAAACCTAGCATGCTGGTCAATAACCCAAGTGCAGACATAACTGCACCACCCGGTGCACCAGGAGCCGCAATCATTACTACACCAAGCATAAAGATAAATGGCAACATTTCTGATAATGACGGTACCACCATGTCAGGAGAAAGCAACATTACAGCCATTGCACAAGTTACTATGGTAATAGTCGACCCTGACAAATGGATCGTGGCACAAAGTGGTACGGTAAAATTAGCAACCTCTTCGTTAACATTATTGGATTTACTTGCACGAAGAGAAACAGGAATAGTTGCCGCGCTCGACATTGTACCAATCGCAGTAAAATACGCAGGTAGCATATTTTTGATTAATTCTAGTGGATTTCTACCAAGTAACAGGCCGCTCACCACAAACAAGGTGCTTAGCCATAACCAATGCATAATAATCGCGGCAAGCAATACCACACCAAACGTACTTAGGGTGTCGAATACCGTACCTGCTACTGCCATTTCAGCAAAAACACCAGCAATGTAAAGTGGTAATACTGGAATAATGACTTTCGCAAGCAGTGCATCTATCACATCTCTCGCTTCGTCAGTAACACCTTTTAGTTTAGTTAAACCGCACTGGCTCATTCCAATACCAAAGATAAATGCCGTTGCAAGTGCCGTCATCACTCCCATAAGCGGCGGGATCTCGATATTAATAAAGCTCTTAAGATGAGACTCTTCTACAGCCTGATAAGCAATGCCACCGTCAAAGAACGGAACGAAAGCATTAACTAATAAAAATGCCAACGTGCCTGCAATAATGGTTGACCCATAAGCAAAGCCGACAGTCTTACCAAGCAAGTGGCCCGATCCCTTTGGTAAGCCTGCTATACCTGAAGCAATAAAAAGCAGGATTATCAGAGGAATAGTAAAGCTGATAAGTTGCCCTATGATCACCTTGAAGGTGTATAAGAGCTCAACCAACACAGTTGGCAAGTACAGACCCGCCAAAATACCAGCGACGATCCCCGCCACTAGCTTCAATATAAGAGACATAGTTACTTCCTAGCAGATTTTCAAAGGCGTTGTTGTAACATGTTTTTGGCCATGTTTGCTATTAATTCGATGGAGATAAACCGATTTGTACATTTTATGTATACATATTCGCCACCTAACGTAAATAATTGCAACCTGCCGAGAATAAATTGTTTCGATTAATTGCATATTATCTAATACTGGAAAAGTCTCTGTAAAATAATTAAATTCATGCTTAAAGCTGTAACCTACTCTTTTGTCGCGCTTAGTCTATCTAGTCAAGCATGGGCACTAGACCCAAATAAAATCCCATTTATCGATAGTTCTGCAAAAATTGATGGGATACTTGAAGCCAATATTTGGCAACGTGCATTAGAAATAGATATCAACAACATCACTTGGCCATACGAGAACCAATCAAGTCCAGTACAAACTAAGGCCTACGTATATGAGAATGGTCAATCTTTATTTATTGCTTTTGATGCAAAGGACCCTAATCCTGAATTGATCCGCGCATTTTATCGTGACCGTGACCGCGCCTGGGAAGATGACCTTGTCGGCATTAAAATTGATTCATTTAACAACGCCCAAAGCGCTTATCAGTTTTTCATCAACCCACTAGGCGTACAACAAGACTCCATTGAAAACGAACTCACTAAAAGTGAGAATGGTTCTTGGAATGGTATCTGGGATAGCGTAGGAAAAATAAACAAAGGCGGTTATGTTGTTGAAGTTGAAATCCCACTTCGAGTATTGAATTTTAACGACTCCCTCGAGAGCAAAACCATGGCTTTAGAGTTTCTGCGTTTTTATCCAAGAAATGAAAGATTGCGTATCTCCAGCATGCAACTGCAACATGCAAATTCTTGCTGGATCTGTCAAATGCCCAAATATCAGGGATTTGCTAAGGCTAAGCAAAGTAGTAACTTTGCCGTTATTCCAACACTTGTCACCAATAGGCAAGAGTCTCGCGACATTGATGATGGTATTGCAGAGCCATGGCAAGCCAACAATAATGTCGAGCCGGGTTTAGACGTAAAGTGGGCTATCACACCGGACACGACGCTAAATGCAACACTAAACCCTGATTTCTCACAAGTTGAAGCTGACACAGGACAATTGAGCGTTAACAATAGCTTTAGCCTATTTTTCCCTGAAAAACGGTCTTTCTTTTTAGATAATTCTGATTACTTTTCTTCTCACCTTAACCTTATCCATACTCGGAATATTTCAGCACCAGATTATGGCGTCAAGCTTACCGGTAATAAAAATGGCCACACTTTTGCCGGATTTATTGCCAACGATGAAAGACTCAATGTCGTTGTTCCCGGAAATCTGGGCTCGAGTGTTGTCTCATTAGAGAGAAAAAGCCAAAACATGGCGCTTAGATATCGTCATGACCTAAACAAAACCTTGTCTATAGGCGTGACATCGACGACGAGGCAAAGCGACGACTATCGCAACCAAGTTGCGAGTATAGACGCCAAATACAAGCCTACAGATAACGATACCTTGCAGGTGCAGTTAATTGGCTCAGATACAGACTATGATAGTGCTTTTGCTGAAGCATTATGTGATAGTACGCTCGTTGAGTGCGACCTAAACGAAAGTGTACTCAGAGTGATTGACGAAGATGACCGTGGTGCTGGCTATTACGTTAATTATGAACATAATCGCAAGCATTGGAAGGCATTCACCAGCTACCAAGTTCGCGATGCCGCACTTAGAACCGATATGGGCTTTATCACTCAAGTCGACTTTAATAAATTTCTTTTTGGCGGTGAGTACCGTTGGTATGGCGATGACAACAACTGGTGGAACCGTGCACGTTGGTACGCCGACTGGGATATTTCCCACAACGAGCAAGGCGAGTTATTAGAAAAAGAAGTGCAAACTAACTTTGCAGTTGACGGCCCATTGCAAAGCTTTCTTGATTTCGGTGTTGAACATAGAAAACGCACTGGTCTGCGACATGATGAAACCCGTTTAGCGATTGACGGCAATACCGATCTATTTACCGAGAATTCACAGTGGACCTACATGGAGTTCAAGCCAATGGCTGGCGTTTTCGCAGGCTTGAAATTAAGTAAAGGAAACCGTGTTGACCTTGCAAACAACCGTGTTGGTGATTTGTACTTCGCCCGCCCGGTTATTAACGTCAATCTTGGCAAGCACTTTGAAGTTAGATTGCGCCACACATACGAAAAAATGAAAGCGGATGGCGCGGAAGTTTATAGCGCAAATCTGAGCGATATACGCCTGACTTACCAATTTAACATTAATAGCTATCTGAGATTGGCAATCATCAACACGGATATTTCGAGAAACCAGAGCAATTATAACGATGATGTTGATGCGACTTATAAAAGCATCAGCACCCAACTGCTCTATTCCTACAAGCTAAACCCACAAACCGTTTTCTTTGCAGGCTACTCCGATCACGGTTATCAAGACGATGATTTGTCAAAGATAACTAAAGACGAAAAGACGGTATTTATGAAGTTCAGTTATGCCTGGTTGATTTAAATATCAACCGTTAAATAACTATTAGCTATAAGCAAATTTGATATATCTTATAGCCAATCTTTCCTTTCGTTTTGCGAAATGCGCAGTAAAGTGATGGAATACAAGTAAACCTAGATTAGGGAACACAAATGACTAAAGTATATGCAGACAACAGTCTAACTATTGGTAATACACCGCTGGTTAAAATCAATCGCGTTTCTGGCGGCAATGTTTACGCAAAAGTGGAAGCGCGTAACCCAAGCTTCAGCGTTAAATGCCGTATTGGTGCGTCTATGATCTGGGAAGCTGAAAAAGCAGGTCTTCTTAGCGAAGGCAAAGAGCTTATTGAACCAACTTCAGGTAACACGGGTATTGCACTGGCTTTCGTTGCTGCTTCTCGTGGTTATAAGTTGACGCTTACTATGCCAAATACGATGAGCCTTGAGCGCCGTAAACTACTTAAAGCACTTGGCGCAAATTTAGTGCTAACCGAAGGCGCTAAGGGCATGAAAGGCGCGATTGAAAAAGCAAATGAAATCCAAGCAAGTAACCCTGAAAAATACGTGTTACTGCAACAGTTTGAAAACCCAGCAAACCCGAAGATCCACTTTGAAACAACGGGTCCAGAAATTTTTGATGCACTTGAAGGTAATATCGATTACTTCGTTGCAGGCGTTGGTACAGGTGGCACGATCACCGGTGTTTCACGCTATCTGAAAAATGAAAAAGGCCTAAATGTTAAGTCAATTGCTGTTGAACCAGTTGACTCGCCGGTTATCACTCAAACCCTTGCAGGTGACGAAGTAAAACCTGGTCCACACAAAATCCAAGGGATCGGCGCTGGTTTCATTCCAGGCAACCTAGATATTGAGCTGATTGATGGCGTTGAATTGGTGTCGAATGAAGATGCAATAGCAATGGCACATCAGCTGATGAAAGACGAAGGTATTTTAGTGGGTATTTCTTCAGGTGCAGCTCTAGTTGCCGCAAAGCGAATTGCCGAGCAACCTGAAAATGCTGATAAAAACATCGTGGTTATTTTACCAAGCGCAGCAGAGCGTTACCTAACTAGCCCACTCTTTGCAGACACATTCTCCGAACAAGAATTAGTACAGTAAAGATAGAGCTTCATATTCTAGATTACCAAGGGGCATGACTGCCCCTTTGTTTTTTATATTATTCCTTTTAATTTCACCTCCCTTCACTACACTTTATCTATTCGCTACTCTTTTTTGACTTAGATGATTGTAAAGACCTTATTACTCTTGTTTTCTCTCATGTTTAGTAGCTTCATCTATGGGGAGAATTTAAACGTCGCCTACTTTAAAGCTGGCGAGTTTCGCCTTGTACCTGGAGAAAAGTATCAAGGAGGTTACCTATATAATAAGAAGGGTAAAAATGCCTTCATTCATGTCGTGACATTAGATTGGCCACCTTATATCGGTGCAAACCTCTGCAATAAAGGCTGGGCCTTTCAGTTTGCTGTCGCACTGCTTACCGACTTAGATTATCAAGTGTATGTCGAATTTTTACCATGGGCTCGTGCTGTAAGAGCTGCAGAAACGGGCAAAGCTGATATCTTATTCCCAGAGTATTACATTGAGGACTCAGCTCCTTCTGACAATAACAAGAATAAAACTCGCAGAGAGCTACTTGCATTATCTAACGCTTTTCCTGGTGGTGAAATCGGTTTTTTGAAGCGCAGAGGCGAAGAAGACCGCTTTGATGGTAACTTAAACTCAGTTAAAAATGAGCTTATCGGTGTCGTAAGAGGCTATCAGAACACCCCTGAGTTTGATGCTATGATGGATAACGGTGAGTTTATAACGGTAGAGGCTGTTGATGATTTACAACTGGTGAAGTTGCTCGTTGGTAAGCGCGTAAATTTAGTTATAGGCGATCCAAAGGTGCTTCGCTTTACGGTCAATTATTCAGATTTGCCTAGAGCGGAGAAAATTGAATTGCTAAGAAACATTGAAAACGTGACACCGCCTATAAAGTATAATCACCTCTACTTTGCACTTAGCAAACAAAAACCACATTGGCGTGAATTGCTCAAAGACATCAATCGCAATCTCTATCAACTTGAAAACAGTGGTGAAACGCAAAGAATGATCGAAATGGTCAGTAACGAGTGTTATTAGCCTCTGCATTGAGCTTAACGCCTAAGCACGCGGTTTGTTCAATGCCTCTGCTTAAACACACCGCATTTTTAGCTAAAATACGCTTAGGAAAATCACTTTAGTTAATCCCTAAATATTTGTGCACTTGAACTGATAAGCGCCAATTTTTCGCTTTGCAATTGTCTATTGCGAGCTTAGTGGCCTTGGCTTTTTGGCTGATTGGCTGAAGATAAACTAGCTTTGGCTCAACTCCAGTTTGTACAAATAACGCCTCTAATTCCTCAATATGTTTTTGCATCGCGACAGGGTGCTTTATCTCATCGGCACGAGCCATTGCGCTTGGAAGTACTTTGTAACCCCCACGCATATTAATTTTTGGCGACACTGTAACCCAAGTGTCAGTTGGTGCGAGGATCTCAAATGTACCGCTGGTTTCAATCTGTGTGCTGTACCCTTTACTATGCAATAGCTCGCATAA
Organism: Pseudoalteromonas sp. Isolate6; assembly: GCF_022398435.1. Lineage (NCBI taxonomy): Bacteria > Pseudomonadati > Pseudomonadota > Gammaproteobacteria > Alteromonadales > Pseudoalteromonadaceae > Pseudoalteromonas > Pseudoalteromonas sp. Isolate6. Next base: position 7,388 of record NZ_JAKEVK010000181.1, read on the forward strand.
CGGGCGGAGATCAAACATACAAGGTTCACCTCCAGTGATCACCACATGTTTTGCTTGGTAGCTCCGCGCCTCAAAAATCGCCAAAATCTCGTCAGCACTCGCGTTCGCCCACCACTCTGAGTCAGCCTTTTTTTCTACAGTGTTATCCAATGAAACAATAAAAGTGTCGTTGGTTTCCCAGGTTTGTTTGGTATCACACCAAGCGCAACCAACTGGACAGCCCTGCAAACGTAAAAAGATTGAAGGCGTACCAGTGAAGCTTGCCTCACCCTGAATTGTTTCAAATATTTCGTTAACCTTGTACAAAATGGCCCCGTGTTTAAGATAAAGTTGTCGAAAAATACCGCGAGAAAATTGTCATTTCTCCAGCGGCCGTGTAGTATATCGCGCCCTGAAGTAAACCTCTATCAAAATCGAGGCAAATCACCTATGAGCGAAAAAGTTGTCGTAATCTATTCTGGCGGAATGGACTCTTACACTGTATTAAACAAGGCTGTCCGCGAGGGCCATGAGGTTTATGCATTGTCTTTTAACTATGGCCAGCGACATGTAAAAGAGCTACAAGTTGCCGCTGACGTATGTGCAAAACTCGGCGTTGCTCATAAGGTCGTTGATATTTCGGCTATCAATCAATTATTGTCAGGCTCCAGCCTAACAGATGATATCGACGTGCCAGAAGGCCACTATGAAGAAGAGAGCATGAAGAGCACGATTGTGCCTAACCGCAATATGATTTTGCTTTCTCTTGCTGTAGGTTACGCAGTCTCTCTAAACGCAAATAAGGTATTTTACGGTGCTCACTCTGGTGATCATGCTATTTACCCAGATTGCCGCCCAGAGTTCGTTAAAAAGATGGATGATGTTTGTCGCATTGCGAACTACGACGCCGTTGAAATTGTGAGTCCTTACCTTAATAACTCAAAAATTGATATCCTTACTGATGGTCTAAAAATGGGATTAGATTACGCTGATACTTGGACATGTTACAACGGTCGCGAAAAAGCGTGCGGTAAGTGTGGAGCTTGCCAAGAACGCCTCGAAGCGTTTGAGTTAAACCACGCGACAGATCCGCTCCCGTACGAACAATAGTATCGAAAAAGGCCTCTGTTGAGGCCTTTTTCATATACTTTTCAAGTGCTTCACTTTACTGGAAGCGTCATACCTTCAAACAGCTTGTCGATATCATCTTGATTTCGTAATAAGCTTGCACGCTCTACCACATCTTTTGTAAGATGCGGTGCAAATCGTTCGATAAAATCGTACATGTAGCCTCTTAGAAAGCTTCCTTTCCTAAAACCGATTTTCGTCGTACTTGCTTCGAATAAATGACTCGCATCGATACAAACTAAGTCGCTGTCAGATTTTTCGTCAAGTGCCATTGATGCCAACACACCAACACCAAGTCCTAATCTTACATAGGTTTTGATCACATCAGCGTCTGTTGCAGTAAACACGATGTGTGGCTCCAAACCATGAGCATTAAATGCTTTATCAAGCTCTGAGCGGCCAGTAAAACCAAATACATAAGTGATCAACGGATATTTAGCGACGTCTTGCACCGTCAGTGCAGTGCCTTTTTGTGCAAGAGGATGGTCTTTGGCGACCACAATACTGCGATTCCAGTGATAACAAGGTAGCATGACCAGGTCACTGTACAAGTGCAGCGCCTCGGTAGCGATAGCAAAGTCAGCATCACCTCGAGCGGCAGCATCAGAGATTTGCTGTGGCGTACCTTGATGCATGTGTAGAGAAACCGCCGGGTATTTTTTCATAAACCCTTGGATCACAGGAGGCAACGCGTAACGAGCTTGTGTATGCGTCGTTGCGATGTTCAGTTTACCCTGATCTGGTAAGGTATGTTCATTTGCGACCGCTTTGATCCCTTCCACTTTAGAGAGGATTTCACGAGCAATATTAATTATTTCATTACCTGCGCCCGTAACATGCGTTAAATGCTTACCGCTACGGCCAAAGATTTGGACCCCCAACTCGTCTTCAAGCATGCGCACTTGCTTTGAAATACCAGGTTGAGAGGTATATAAACTTTCCGCCGTCGCTGACACATTCAGGTTGTGATTCAACACTTCGACGATATATCTCAATTGTTGTAATTTCATATTGCTTTTATTCTTATGATCTCTTGATATTGAGCATCAGCCCATAGCAAAACCGCTTTTTGTTAGCGAGTTTAGTGCAAAGCGATAAAAACCGCCTGTTACGACCTAATGTAGGCTAGCACATTTGGTAAAAATGAGGTAGCCAAGAGGTAGTAAATATCAGCATTTTCATAGACACACTGACTGACATTTGACCGAATAACCAGCCTGTTGGCATGCTTTTGCGAACTCCCGAGCTAAATCTGGCGACTATCTTTCACTAAAACTAACCGCTCATTTAGGCATCGGCTATACTAAAAAATAATGAATTCTTTATC
>NZ_JAKEVK010000182.1:0-9788 GCF_022398435.1 Pseudoalteromonas sp. Isolate6
ATGAGAGAAACCGCAATCAGCGAAGCAAAAGCCTTATGCCAAAGCCATAAGAGCGCATTTTTATCTACCTTCTCTAACAACCAAAAAGGTTTTCCTTTTTCTTCTATCGCTCAATATATTTTTCTTGAAGATAATCACTTTTACTTCTTTATTAGTGATATCGCCCAGCACACCAAGAATTTAGCCAAGCACCCGGCACTTTCGTTTATGGTGCTTGGTGATGGCGCGGCTGAAGATGTTGAAAATGCGCGAGTTACTATTCTTGGACATGCACACAAATTGCCAAGAGCGGATAGTGAAAGCCTGATTGCACAATTCGTAATGAAGCACGAAAAAGCTCAGCAATATGCCATGCTCGGTGATTTTCACCTATGGCGAATTGAGGTAGCTAGGGTGCGGTATGTAGGCGGTTTTGGCCGTGCATTTTGGCTAGAAAAACAGGAATGGTACTAGGACCTACACTGCAAAAGCGTGTTCAAACTCGCTTTCTCGTCTCTGCAGTTGCGATTGATTGGTCATGTCAGCCAAGGTTTTGCGCCAGAAACCGCACGAACTTTCAATCTTATCTTGCATACGTACTTTCCAGCGACCTTTATATACCGACCAAATGTGTGCCATAAATTCGGTGGCATACTGCTTTCTGCGCTCGGCAGGCACAATATAAAGTGCACAGACTTCAAACTCCCGACGGTTTGAAACACCAATAACGGTAAAACCAACCAGCTTGCCATCTGCATAAAAAAGATAAGCGATATTGGTTGCACTGCACAGCTCAAACGAACCCACTTGCTTTTGATAATGACTCGCTTCTAGCAAATGTGTAAAAGCCTGCTCGCTGTATTTATCAACTCGAATTAACTCTAGTTCAACCACTTTTTTAATCTCCCGCTTGGTGTACGGTTGATCATGCTTAAAGTTTGTGGGCGAATTGTGAAGTTTTTAGATTGGTTTCTATTGTTTACGTTAACTAATCCTCAGTTGCCATAATATGGCAAGGTAAAACTACTTATCTGGAGAGGTTACAAATTCCAAAGAAAGATAAATATTCAAATATTGCTAAGTTGACGAAATTGGATCACAAAAGCTGGCATAACAAAAAACCCCGCTACGATAACATTCTTTTACAACTCTATTTTGTTCCTAAGTTAGTATATTTTGTAACCTCTACTTCTTTGATTCACTTTTGAAAGGATTTTACTATGCGTTTAGGATTATCTATTGCAGTGGCAACTATTACCCTACTAACTGGTTGCGGTGGCTCTTCAACTGACTCACAAGACCAAGCACCACCACCCAAAACGGTCACGCCACCACCCTCTCCCACCGAAAACAAACTCAATATCACGGCACTGGACCAAAACAATCATGTTTACTCGAGCGACTTGGGTTACACCACGACTTTGGAGCGCGTCTTCAACTTAAAAGACGACAAACTATTAGTGCTTGGAGAAACATCAAGTGTTGAAGAATCAGGTAATAAAGAAGGTTTTTATGCGATCACGAACCTAGAGGGTCAAACTTATCAATATGAGAAAACGCAAGAAGGATTTGTTGATGCCTGTGTTTTTGACTCAGGGGAATACGTCATAGGTCGATTTAAACGTGAAGATACTGATCAGTTTAGTGTACAACTTGAACGCTATGATAGCTCAGGTACTTTGCTACAAAGTGCTGAAATGAAGGCGTTATCAATGGACGTTAAATATGATATCCCAGCTGATAAGAGTGCTTGGCTTCAAAAGCCGTTCACTATTATTCCGACAGACAATCCATTGAGTGAGATTCCATATACGCAAACTAGCATTACATGGTGGCGCTTTAACAATGTAAAATTCTCCTGCCATGACAACAACTTGTACGTCAGTTATAACAACGGAGGTCAAAAGATTGCGAAATACGACGTAAACCTCCAACTTAAATGGCAAAAGCTGATCGATATTCGTTACTGGGCTAACAGTTCGCGTGCGTCTGAAGCAATTGAAATGGCGCTCTCTGAGAATGGATTTTTATACACAGTGCAAAATATTAGTACTGATGCAATTCCTGCCTACAATCATAAATTTTCGACCAACCATGCGATACCCGATAACACTGAACAAAATGCGATGCACATGATTGTAAAAACCTTTAATGTAGACGGCGAACAACTCAATGAACAATTTATCAGTGATACTGACTCATCGTTAGTTGAGGATGTTCAAGTACACCAAGACAGTGTATTTGTTGGTATATCGGCACGCCGCAACAAAACGGGTAAAACAAGATATTCAAGCGAATGGGATATTGGCTTAGTAAAAATTTACCATGGTGAAAGGGCTGCTGAGCGTTATTGGTATGACTTAGATAAAGAAGATGTGCTACGTGGAGTAAAGATCAGCAACGACACATTATTTGTGTACGGCCATACTGGTGGTGTACAAGTGGACACAAATAGCTGGGTTGAACATAGCAAGGCGTTTATTGGAAAAATCAACCTTGAAAACCTAGCCGATATTGCTGCTGAAACCACTAGCACAGCACGTTCCGCCAGTTTCCAAGATTTAACCATTCAAAATGGCGTGTTAAGCGCTGTGGGACTTGAGAATGCGCCCATGACACATTCTACTGATATCTCTATGGCGGGTTTGTTGATTAAAAAAACACTCAACGATTAGACCCGCCAAGTGGTGATAACGACCAAGTTATCACCACTTATTATTAACGCGAAAGCAAAGTAACCACAGCTTGAGCCCCTTTATTGTCCGGTAAATTCGCCAAATGCAACTCCCCTTGCTGATTACGAATAAGCTCCCTGCTCAACACCAAACCGATACCTGAGCCATTTGGTTTAGTGGAATAGAAAGGTACAAAAAGGTTATCTGGATTGGCGATACCAGCGCCGTTATCTTCTAGGGTAAAGCACCAATTTTTTGGTTTATCTAGGGTTAGCGTTATGCCATCATTCCCCGCAGATTGATTTGCTTGCTCAGCATTATTGACAAGGTTGATCATAGCCTGCGTTAGCTGAGCTTCATCACAATAAACCAAGCCTTTATCAAGCGCCTTTATCTCAACACTGGGAAATAAAGCTTGCCAGCGCGATACCAGCAACTCTACCTCAATGCTTTGCATATCAACGGGTGGAAGCTGCGCTACTTGTGCGTAGTTTGCAACAAATTGCTGTAAGTGAGCGGCACGGCTTTCTATTACCCCGAGCATAGTTTGCTGCATCTCAGGTGAAATGATGTTGCCATCTTGTTGTAGAGATTGCGCCATTGAGTAGACCGGAGTTAAAGCGTTTCGCACTTCATGATTGAGCACCGATAGTAGCTTTTGCCATACCTGCTTTTCATTATCTCGCAGCGCTTGCTCCACTGAGAAAAACACCAGTAATTGATAGACCCGCTGCCCCCGGTATAGCTTATGAGCCGCAATGCTAAATCGAGAGATGTGCTGCGTATGCTGCCATTGTTCATCCACATACTGAAGTGCCAGTGTTTTAGCATGTGCACCATGCAACACCTCCTCTGGATACACGGTATTCATGGCATGATTAGCAAAATACACATGATGATGCGCATCAAGTACCACAATTGGCAGGGTGAGTTCGCTAATAAAATTAAATACAAAAGCTTCATTCTGACCATATTCTTGACGCTTTTGCTGTAATCGCTTGGCAGCTTCTTTAAGCTCGGCCTTGAGCAATTCAACCCGGCCCTTGCGGTACTGCGCTAACTGCCATACACCAAACTCTTCGTTGGTCATACCGTCCAATTGGACAGCCAAATTTTCAAGCACCTGCATTACTGCCCGATAACCGTAGCTCAGTGCGAATGCAGAGGGGAGCATCATACCGAGCAACAAAGTGATTGCACTTAACAGCGTAAGCTCAAAATAGTAGATCATCCCAAGCGCGAGCATAGCAAGTGTGATTATAGGTATCGCAAAGCCCACCTGTAACTTGTGCTCAAGTGATGCCAGCTTAGTCACCAAGCTCTGCCTTTGGGCTAATATCATGCTTTTCTAGGCGTCGATAAATTGCAGATTTGCTCAAGCCCAAAAACGCTCCTGCGGCCACTACATTGCCATCGAAATGGCGGATCGCTCTTGCAATCATGCGTTTTTCGGCTTCTTCTAGGCTCAAAAGTGGGATCTCTTGCTCTGGTGCACCTTCCTCAAGCTCAATATCATCCGCCGTTATCTCAGGCTGAAGTCCTAAAATCACTGCTCGTTCAATGACATGAGATAGCTCACGAATATTACCAGGCCAGCTGTAACTCAATAATTTGTCTAGCGCCGCAGCAGTTAGCGTGCGCTCCCGCCCGGTATCATTACCATGGCGCCTAGTGTGTTTAGCTAAAAAATGGGCTGCTAAGCTTGGGAGCTCTGCTAATCGCGCTCTGAGTGGCGGTACCTTTAGCACCACCGTATTTAAGCGATAAAGTAAGTCCTGTCGAAACTGCCCAGCGTTAATCGCTTCTGACAAATCCGTATTAGTGGCAGAAACGATCCGCGCATTACTGCGGCGCGTTTCAGAATCTCCCACGACTTCATATTCACCCGTTTCGAGCACGCGTAATAGCTTGCTCTGAAGTAGCAGCGGCAAACTGCCGATTTCATCTAAAAACAAAGTGCCACTTTCAGCCATTTCAAACCGCCCAGTGCGGCTTGCTTTTGCATCGGTGAATGCGCCTTTGCAATGGCCAAATAACTCACTTTCAAATAATTCCGTTGGAATAGCGGCCATATTCACGCTCACAAAAGCGTGCTCAGAGCGACCGCTCTTCTCATGAATATATTTAGCCAACTGACTTTTTCCGCAGCCATTTTCTCCCAAAATAAGCACGTTGGCATTGGTTTTCGCAACGCGCTGAGCTTGCTGAAATAACTGAGAGGTCGCGTTATTGCCTGCGTGTGGTTCATGTGATGACGATAGCGCTTCAGCACTTTTGGTGTAGCGTCTAACGGTGTTCAGCAGTCGCTGGTTTTGCCAAGGTTTTTCAATGAGGTCACATGCGCCCAACTGCATTGCTTGGACCGCAAGTTCAACCTTGGCCCACGCGGTAATAACAACCACAGGCACACTTATTTGCGCTTGTCTCAACCAACTAAGAAATTGCAGCCCTTCTTTTCCTGAGGTTGTATCTCTATTGAAGTTCATATCAAGCAAAATAAGCGCAACGGGCTGCTCCGATAACATAGCCTTGGCTTCATCTGGGTGTGCGGCTTCAAGGCTCATAAAACCATGACTTTGTAGCACTATGGTGGCTGACATTCGCACGTCAGGGTTGTCGTCGATGATTAAAACTGGCGTCATCACTTCCTACTTATATTTTGTTTGGGCTTACGCCCAAACTTTAATGTTTTAATGCACGCATTGGTGTCGAGTTTATTAACTGTTTCATTGGGTAAATTGCCGTGGCTAACGCAAAAGCCAATATGGTAACAATCACCACAAGCAACCAGCTAGATTTTGCCAACAACCAATCTGACGAAACACTCATATAAAATCCCGCAACAACCATAATGGCAGCCAACATCGCCACTAGCATAGGCGCGATGGTATCTGACAATAACAACCGATATAAACGTTGTTTCTTGGCACCAAGTGCCATTCGCATTCCAAACTCGTAGCGTCTTTGTTGAAAGCTATAGTTAAGCACACCGTAAATGCCCACCCCAGATAACAACAAACAAAAACCACAAAGCGCAAAGCTTAGCAGTAAAGTCAGGCGCTCCAAATAGGTAATGCTCTGATATGTCTTTGTTAAGTTTGAAAAACGCCATATTCCCGCCTGACCATTCACGGTGCTGATGGCATTTTGGATCTGAGCGCGAGTAAGTGATGCTCCCGGTTCCATTTCTATCATAAATGGATAACCCAAAGGCAGCGCAGGTAGCCAAACAGTTTTACCTTGAAGTTCATGATGACGTTTAGGGTAATTGAAGTTTTTTGAGATACCGACTATTTCAGCAGGTACATCTGGGTTAAAAATAAAATACGTTTCACCAATCACATCCCCATCTGGTTTTAACGCCTGTGCCGCAGCCCAAGAAACAATAGCCTCTTCCTTTTCGCCTCGAATTGCAGCTTCGCTAAAAGTGCGCCCGGCAACGAGCTCAAGCCCAGTTAATGCAAAATAATCCGGCCCAACGTTACCTCTAACCATGCTTGGTGTCCATTCACCCGCCATGTCCTGCATAGCAACCACAGGGACATCGCTTTGTAATGGACTTTCTCCATGGGCGACGCCTAACACGCCTGGAATGTTAGCCAACGCGAGTTTGAATCCTTCAATATTGGCGTAACGCGCGGGAAATGGAGTGGGATCTGCGGGAATATGCAGCATCACGCTATACATATTGTCCAACTTTGTTCCGAGCGGTCTAAGCAAGGTATCGGCGCTTTTACATAGCACCAAGGTCGCCCCAAGCACCAACGCAGTGGTAAAAAACAGCTGTACCGCAACCAGTGTTTTTGTCGTCGCTATTCGTACCGCTTTTACGCTGCCTTTACCTGACGACTGCATGCTTTGCTTAAGCTGGCTAAAATCAACCATGTGTGAGGTGACAAATGCAAACAATAAAGCCAATAACAGTACGGTTAGGATAGCACTGAGCAGCACTGTGGTATCTAAGGTTAAAGTGTCAATCAGCGGCAAATAACCACTGGTGAGCGATTTAACTAACCTCAGCTCCCACGCCGCGATAAATAACCCCACCAGCACAGCGCCTGACACCAATAACAGCGCTTCTAGCAAAATTCCACGAAACAACAGCTTACGCTTCGCACCGAGCATAGCTTGTAAGGCCAGTTGCTGTTGGATGGTGTGAGCTCGAGAGATAAACAAATTACTCACATTAAAAATTGCAATGAGTACCAAGCATGACACACTCAACAACACGATAATGGCAAGCTTGTCATGTCCCGCCAGCTCTACCTCACGGTACGAACGCACTATAGGTTCAATATCAAGTAACGCTTCGTCAGCCGATTTCCATTCGCTTTGGTGCAGTTGAACATTTTGATATAGCTGCTCTGCGAGGATATCCTGACCACTATTGACTGGTAATATCGCCAGTAACTTCAAGTTGTTTAGCCTGCTACTCCACGGATGATACTCGCCGCGCTGATCACCAAAAAATCGCTCATCTTCAGAGAAACTAAGCCACAGCGCCCCATTTCCTTCACTTAAAAAGTAAGGATCACCATGCGTACGTGCAGCAACACCGACGATGGTGTACAGTCTGCCAACAATCCGTAAACTCTCCCCAAGCACATTGTCATCACCATTGAAGTATTGTTGCCAAAGTTTATAGGAAATAATGACCTCTGGATTTTTCTGGCTAATGCTTTTCGTCGGCGTTAGGTATCGCCCCTGTGCTAGTGGCATTTTCACCATACTAAAATAATCCGAACTTGCAAAAGTCAGCGTAAGCTTTGGCTTGCCAGCTAGATTTTCAACCACATCGGAAAAGCTACTGATCAAAGCTCTTTTTTCAAATATGGAGGGAGTCTGATACCAGTTCAGCATGTTTTGAAAGCTCTGCAGCCCTTCTGACGCTCTATCTTGGTATACGTTCTTTTGTTCTACCACCACAAATCGTGATTCATTTTCAATCTCAAGCGGCTTAATAAAAAAGCCACTAAACAGACTCAATGCGACAAAAAAGCAGCTTAACGCGAGTGCCAACGTCAGTACTAGCGTGATACAAAAATTCGGTACTTGAAGCAAACTTTTGATTGCCAGCCCTAGTTGACGCCGAAGTTGCAAAAACCCCATTACACCACCTCCGCAGTACAACTATCACGTTTTACAACGCTTGATGAAACCTGTACCCCATCTAAAAGCTGAATTTGCCGCTTGGCATAACCTGCATAGCGAATATCGTGCGTCACCATGCAAATGGTTGTGCCTTGCCTATTCAACTCCCCCAGCAAGGCCATTACCGCATCACCATTTTTGGAGTCGAGGTTTCCAGTTGGTTCATCGACTAATAAAATACTTGGCTCGCCTGCCAGCGCACGCGCAATAGCCACTCGCTGTTGCTGCCCACCAGATAGTTGGTTTGGTTTATGTTTTGCTCGGTGAGACATTTCAACTTGCTTAAGTGCGCCCATCACACGACGCTCAATTTCGTCAGTCGCAAGCGCAGGCTCTCGATACTGAAGCGGTAAAGCCACATTATCAAATACCGTTAACCCATCCAGTAGATTAAATGACTGAAAGACAAAACCGATATGCAAATTACGCAGCTCTGCTTGCGTGTCTGCGTCTAGCGTACTGGTTTCTATATCTCGGATGCGATAGCTGCCTGAAGTGATGTCATCTAATAGTCCAAGAATGCTCAATAGAGTGGATTTTCCCGATCCTGACGGACCTGTTATCGCAACGTAATCGCCCGTTTCAATTTCAAGGTTAATGTTGCTAATGGCGTGAGTTTCAACATCCTCGCCAAAGAACACTTTACTCACTTGATGTAATGCCAAAATAGTCTTGTCCATTTGTTCTTCCTTTACCGATTGAGTGATTTAATTGTTATTTTTTCTAGGTGCTGGTAGTCAGACATCTCTGACACCACCACTTGCTCACCGGATAAACCGCCTTCGAGTACTTCTATGGCATTGCCGGCTAGTTTACCAAACTTGAAACTTTTTTTGATAAGCATGTTGTTTTGTTTATCTAAAACAAATAATTGACTCTGAGATTGTGGAGTTGAACGCGGTGGCTTAATAAGTGAAAGTGCGGCGGTCTTTGTTGCTGTAAAAATTTGCCCTTCGACAGTCAAAAGTGGGCGAGCATTGCTTGGCAGCTCTCCAAGTAATGCCAGCTCTATCGCAATACGCCCGTCTTGTACGATGGGTACAATGCGGCTGACCTTTGCCTCAACATGACCAACAAAGGTGTCTACTACTGCTCGTTGACCTAAGATAATCTCGCTTGCTTCTCGCTCTGGCACCAGTAAGTCGGCTACCAAAGTTCGCTCACTGCCCACCACAGCTAGCGCCTGCCCGCGTGTAATTGCTTGACCTTGACTAACATGTACTTGCTGCAACATACCGCTGATCCCTGCAGTGACTTGTAATTGCTCAACCGCTTGAAGCGCGACCTGATAGCTCAGCTCATATTCTTTTAATAGCTCTAGCTCAATCTCAATTCTTTGCTTGTGTAATGCTCTAGTTTGGCTAAGTTGCTGCTGAGCGAGCTTTACTCGCTCGCTTAACTGAGCGACCGTTAAGATTGAGCGCTGATGATCTAAGCTTGAAACTATGCCTTGAGTAACTAATTGGCGCTCAGCCTGCTCTCGCAATTTGGCATTTTCAAGCTCACTGCTGAGTAGGGTATTTTGTCCTTTCAATGCTAGTAGCTCACTTTCTTGGCTTAGCCTTAATGCTTCAACATTGGCTTTTTGCCTAGCCAGTACTAGTCTTTCTCGGTGGAGTTGCTGAGTTAGCTCAGGATTGGTTAACTGTAAAATAACGGTGTCTGGCTCTACCCTGCTGCCTGGAAGATGCAGTACGGTTTCAACTTGCGCTGCAAATGCGGTTGTGATCTCTCTACTGATCTTTGAGCGTAATCGGCCATAGCCTTTAACACTAAACTGTATCGGTCCGGATTGAACGGTGGCAAATTTAAGCTTTTCAGCATCTATTTGCTGGTCGTGAGGCACAATCCATACGCCTAATGCAGCGAGCACAATAAGGGTCGTTAACAGCCACCACCTACGAAATGGCTTTTTAGTTGTTTTGGCAAGGCTAGTGTGAATATCCATCGAATTACCATGTTATTATTTTTATACGGTAATAC
>NZ_JAKEVK010000183.1:0-9722 GCF_022398435.1 Pseudoalteromonas sp. Isolate6
TGGCTCTAACTCAGTAATTACGCCTGTATCATAATCAATCGTCGCGATAATGTAGCCAGAATGGATAAATCGACCACTACCATCATCCGTGATTATTTGGCTAGAGCCGGATTTTTTTAGCTTAACCGTCCCTTTAACAATGGTTTCTGTCGCGCCTAATGTGATGTTCTGACTTGAGCTAAAAGAGTGAAATCTAAAATCCAGCTTTGATAAGTAGTAGATCCAAAGAAAGTAACCGCTAGGCAAATATCTTCCTTCGTACGCTTCCCCTGATACCACCGTGCCGTTGATGGTGTGCTGCCGCCACAGAGAAAACCACGAATGCTCGCGCACAACAACTCTCGTGTAATCAAGCAATAAGTCTGGGATATCAATACTAAACTCAGTGAGGTTGCCAAATGACTCAATCGTTTTGTATCGATAGCCCGTTACATCGCTATCACTGTCCAGCTGTGGTCTCAGTCCTTGTTTAGACTGAGTGCGAGTGACACTTGGCGCTAAGGAGCGCTGCAAGTCTCGCACTCTTAGGTGCAGTTCGCCGCTTTGATATGGCGATGTTAAATGACTCAACCCGTGGTACTTGGTCGCGCTTGCAGTCATAAGCTCCAACATATCTTCAAGCAGCGAGTCGTCGCGTAAATCTGGAGACTCAACCAATAGCGTGCTGACCAGCGGGTCTTCTGGTTGGTCGGCTATGAATACATGTGCATCCGATAGTTTTGTTGCATCATCGCTTCCTACCGCAGGGTAAAGCTTGACCAAATCAAAGGCGCTGCGCGCATGGTCTACGTCGCTGATTGAGCTAAACACATCATTTAGCTTTCCGCTAATCACCGCGTTGTTGGTGCGATGGCCGCCTGCATTGGGGGCGCTGCCGAGCCGCTGGGGTTTGAATATCTTTAAATGACTTCTTAGCATCTTTATACCACTTTTAATCTAAGCGTTATGTTTTCAAAATAGTCAGGCTGAGCATCTGAGTAATAACTAACGGCACTGCCTGTACAGGGCTTTTGACTGTGGTCCCAAACCACGGTGTATACCGTGCCACGTATCGATATATCAAACGCGGTTAGCATGGTTCGGCTTTGGTCAAATAGCGCGATGTAGCTACTCGCAGTCTCCAGCACGCTCTCAATTGTGATAGGCCGACCAGGTAGCAGCGTTTTTTCAATATGGGGCGCGCCGTTAATGGCGAGTTCCGTTTGCTCGGCAACGGCTTGATAATCGTGCTCATCTGTCCACACGGCATGTGGTAGCGCTATGGCGTTAATTACTATCATTGGGCGTTACTCAATTGTTCGAGTTCGTCTAATAGTTGGTCTCGAATGGTGGTGTACAGCTCGGCGGTGTTACCACTGGGCAGTTTGAGTTCCAGCACAATGCGTTTACCGGATTGCTGGCCTGTCAGTAGGGTTAGCAATTTATCGAGTTTGCCATTAACGGCATCGCTCAGCGGCGAGCTATTGTTTGGCCTAGTCGGTACGGGGCTTGAGCTGTAATACTCAGTGTTTTCACGCGGTGTGATTGTGTTTGAGCGTGTGGGATTGCGTTTGGCACTGGCAACTTGCTTGAGTGATTCACGCTGGCGGTCAATTAAATCTCGCAATGCGCGCTTTTGTTCGCCATCGATATAAACGAGCTGTTTAAATATCCGGTCATAAATTTTGGACAGCTCTGATGTTGATGTGGATGCGTTAATCGCACGCTCAAACTGCGCGTATTGTTGCTGCTGCATTTTCTCGCGCTCGCGACGGGCGCGCTCTGCAATTACCTCTGCACTTTCAAATCGATATGCCGCACCTCTCCCTGTTTCGTGCTTTTCCTGATAGTCCACTATCTGCTCAACCGTTGGGCGGTTACGGTTTTGATAGTTACTCATGCTGGTTGCAGCACGGTTGGCGCTTTGGCTTACACGCTCTAACTCTTCTTTTTGCTCGCGTAGGCTTTTTAAGGAGCGCTCATTGGCTTTTGTCGCATCTTCAGTTGCCCGGGTTCCTCGCTTGGTTGCATCCGTTGCTGCATCCTGAGCATTCTTAAAATCACCGAGCAAGTTGTTTACCACAGACAATATTTGGCTAACGCGATCTTTTTTGTGTTGGTAGTCTTCAGCTGACAACGCACCAACTTGGTATTGTTGATTAACTTGGGCAAGTTCTTGCTCAAGTTTGCGCTGCTCAAGACTTAACTGCCGCAAGCTTTTGGTTTCTAGCTCTCGTACGCGAGCTAGGTCAGATTCTTGCTCTATAACCAAACCTGTTTGATGGTTAAGGGCAGCTTGCGCCTTTCGCTTTTGCTCAGCGCTTGCAGTGGAGCTATCAAGTATTCTCTTGTGATTTTCCATTGCAGCTTTGGTTTTATCCAAAGCCGTAGCAAAACGGTTTACTGCATCGCTATTAATGTCTGTGGCAGGCTTGAGCTTGTTAGCAGCGTTAACTAGTTTATCCAATTCAGCAGTTAAACCCAGTGCGGCCGCAGCTGCCTGAACCGATGCTGGCACAGTTTGGTCTGTGGCGCTAGCAGCTTCAATTGCAGCCTGCGCCCACTTCAAAAAGGCTTGTTGCTGCATCGCAACTGGCTCATTGCTTTGTTGGAGTAGTTCAAACGCTCCTTGTAATTTAGTCGCCGTTTGAGTGAGTGCGTCGGCGCTGGTTATGCCCAGTTCTTTATAGGCTTTTTTTACATCACCTGCGAGATATGCTTGGCGCGCTAATGATTCGTTGTGGCTTTCAAACTTAGCTTTCAATGAGTCCAGTAATACTAACTGCTGGCTATACTCAGCGCCTGCGCCAGCGAGTGCAGTACGTGCAGACTCAATGGATTGGATAAAACCATCAACACCAGCGCGCACACCATTTAGGTTTTGCGCCTGTTGCTCTAAAGTTTCTATTACACGTAATGCCTCTGGAATTGTGAGCCTAAGTAGCTCTTGGCGCTTGCGCTCTTCTTCAGCGGCAATGCGTGTGGCTTCAGCGAGTGCTTCCGCTTTACGTGCTGCGTTTTCGTATGCTCCGGTGGTTTCATTCATGACCAGCGTGCCAGCAGCCACGGCTGCCTCTAGCTCTTTTAGGTTTGTTACCACTATGCCAGTGGTTGCACTGATAACTTCAAACTCGCCTTTTAGCTTGGCAGCTTGTAACTCAGCATTGCGCTGACTTTCCGCGACATCCGCTTCTGCTAGTTTTAACTTCCCGTACTCACCAACTAGGTTAATAACCTCATTGGTGAGCGCTAAATAAACACCGCCACGGGCAATCACACCTGCCACATTACGCCAGCGATTTGCAGCAACGGTCGCAGCATTGGTGGCTGTTGTCGCTGCGGTTATGGCGGCTCTATAGGTAACAAATGCCCGGGTGGCACTCACTGCACCTGCCACAACACTACTAAAATAAGAGCCGATTTTAAGCGCAAGCCACGCTTTGGCTACAAATCCTATCTCCTCACGGTATTCATACAGCGTAGTGATGGTGTCTTTGATAGCTGTGCCGGTTGCCACAATGGTGTCGCTGATTGACTGCGCCCATTCTTGCAATCGGCCATCAGCTGCCATTGCTGCGAACTCTTTGTTTAGTTCGCCAATTTGGCCCTTGAGCCAATCCATCGCACCAGACTTAGCAATGAGGTTATAAAACTGCTCCAGATTATCTTTTGCGTTAGATACCTGGCCGCTAAATAGTGCCATTTGTGCAGCCGCACTGCCTGTGCTGGTTCTGCCCATTTCGTCAATCAGCTGTTTGATAACGTCACGGCCTAGCTGGCCTGCGCTACTTAACTTTTGTAGTTCCTGGACGTTCTTACCCGTGACCGTTTGCAGCATATCCCATACAGGAATACCACGTTCAACTAGCTGCAAAATCTCTTCACCTTGCAGTTTCTGTTTAGCCCAGGCTTGGCCAAGTGCGAGACTTATCCCTTCAACTTCCTGATAACTACCACCGAGCTTTAAAGCGCTGTCAGTAATAGATTGCAGCGTGCCGTCCATTGGGTCGAGGCCAAATGCCTTCAATTTCACAAATGCTTGTGATACTTCACCCATTTGTAGTGGCGTATTTTTAGTAAATTCAGTTATCCAGGCGCTGGCCTTTTCACCTTGGGCAATGCTGCCCATGAGACCATTCATCTGAACGCCGAGCTTTTCAAACTTATCGCCCGTTTCAAACACGGAGCGCACGGCTTGGCCAACTTGGTCTAACCCAAAGTAGGCAGCAGCAACCGCTGCGATTTGGCTTGCGACGTTACCCAGGCTTTCTGCATGTGCTTGTTGGGCAGCACTGCCTTGCTTTAGGTCTTGTGTATATCCATCAACGGCTTTACCTGCCTGGTTAAAGCGTCCAGCCAAGTTGCGTTTGGCAATGCTTAAGTTGTTGGTATCGAGACCAGTTCGCTTTAGCTCTTGTTGCAGTGCATTGTGTTTGGTGGTTTGTTGCGTCAGCTCAGCCCGCATTTGCTGCAAGTCTCGCTCTGCAAGGTCAATGCCTCGGGCAAGTTCAACAAATGGCTTACTGGTGTCTTGTGCTTGTTTTTGTAATTGGTCGAGTGCGTGCGCGGCAGCAGCCGTGGCAATTTCTTGTTCTTCAAGCTCTCGTTTGGAACGCTCAAAAGCGCGGATAAGTTCCTGCTGGTTGCCAAGGTCGTCTATTACATCCGCGAGCACGCCTGCTTTTTGGCTGGCGTTCGCTGTAGCAGTGCCGACCTGGTTTAAATCATCGTTTAGTGCTTGCGTATTGCTCGCCGTGGTTTTCGCTTTATTTGCGACGTCTCTGAGCGATTCACCCAGCTTAGCGCTTGCAGTGGTTGACGACGCTAAGTCATCGGCAAGTTCAGTTGATTGCTTACTCGTTTGCTTTGCAGCTTGAGCCGTCTCATCTAAATTCTGGCCGAGTTGGTCTGTGGCAGGTGCAGCATCATCTGCGCTTTGCTCAATACGGCGCAGCTCAGCAACTAACTGTTCAAGGTTTTGCTTGCCAGTGGCTTCAGCCACAATCCGCAATGCGAGTTGGAGTGTTTTATCTGCCATGCCATTTACTCAGTTTGAAAAGAGGTTTGAAATAGTAAAAAGGGGCCGAGGCCCCAACGGGAAAAGTGAGGGTTATGCGCTTATTTCGTCTACAACAAATGGGGCATCTTTTCCGGCCTTGACCTTGGCCGTACCCTCCAGCTCAGCACCAACGTATTCAGTACTTGCCAAGTCCAGCTCTGAGGTGGGTGACATTGAAACGTCGTAAATATCAAACTCCACCTGTTTACCGTTGGCTAGGTTCTCACCCTCACCAAATAGGCGCAGTCGTGATTGCGATTTCAATCCACCTTTGATGCGTTTGCCACTGCGGGCGTTGTATTGGCCAGTAAATGTCACTGCGCCGCCGCTCTCTACAGCACCACCTGGTAATGCTCGGATCAGCCCCAGCGCAAAATTGACTTCATAATCAGTGTGCAGCGTCAACGGGGTTGCCCCTTGCTTTACGTCCATTCCAACTTCAGCAAAGTTTTTATGGCCAAGCTCCACCCACTTATGATCCGCAGGTAAAGTGACGGGCTTGTCCGTCAACTGCCCACTGGCATCGTTAATGGTTGCAACTTCACCCATCAAAGCTAATGCAACCAGCTCTGCTGGTTGGTCATCAAATGCCCAGCTGACGGTGGTGGGTTTAGCAATGCGTACATCGTCTAACGCTTGGCCATAGTCCGCCTTTTTATTCGATGTTCGTACTTTGGATTCAGCCTCAGTTTTTATGGCTAATTTTGTGGTATTGATTGGGCCAATCACGCCGCCATCAGGCTGGCCATTGGCATTAAGGCGCTGAACAAAGACATTGCCAGCAATTAAGTAACCGTCACTCATTATCGGTTTCCTCTCATTCTCATTTGACAGGTAACGGCCAGCGGGTAAAACGCATGGCCGCTTGTGTATCTTGGTTTGATTGGGGTGTTAACGCGCTGCCAAGGGCCAGCATCGCCAGTCATTTTTCCGGCAAGGGCACGAATGGTAGCGGCAATGTTTTTGCCAGCCGCCTTGCTGCCTTTTCGCTCAGCTAAGATGACAAGCCAAGTTTGTTTTAACTGGGTGTTTGCTCCAGCGTGCGCGGTTTCTGCTAGCTGCTCGCCGTAGTAGAGATAAAACAAGGCCGGGGTATGATTGGTTTTGTCTATCTCTGCTAGATCGTCGAGCGCCTTAACGTGGCGTATGCCAGGCACTGCACTTAAGGCTGTTTCTAACAGTTGGCCCGCTGCTAAAAAGTCATCTTTAATTTCAAACATCAGATGAACCCTTTGGCTTTGTTGCGAGCAAATACGCTGCCTGCTGATTCCATCACGGCGGTGTCGTTAGTCTCCGCTTTATCACCTTGACTATCGATACCCAGCGACACTGTGCCTGCATTCACCGCTTTTAAAAACTTCACTGCATCCATGTAGCGTTGGTGAATATGCTCCGGCGCGTTATCGCCGCTTAAAAAGTAGCGGGCAATATCACAACAAATGCGCACCAATGCCGTGGGTACAATGTTAAGTGGCAGCATGTAACGGCCAGATAAGTAGGCGTTAATCTCAGCTGTTGCATCTTCAAGGGCTTGCGTGAGCACAGCCATATCCACTTCACCTAGTGTGCTGTGTTCACGTTCAGTAAGCAGCACCAAGTCTTGGTGGTTAAAGCGGTTTTGCATGTCTTCAGCGGCAGCGTAGGTCATGGCTTATTGCTCCACGTTCTTTAGGGCAGATTGGTAAACCTGCCATGCAGCATCACGCTGAGCAGCAGTTGGCTTTAGTTCACCAGTGACTGGCTCACCATTTTCATCATCACTGATTGAAATGGTTAGCTGCTCGACCGAAGGCTTTTTAGTGAACTGCTCAATGGCCATTACACCAATGAATGGGTGCAGATCTGGATCAACACCTGCAAGGTCAATTTCAACGCCCTCTACACTGGTACAAATACTTCCTGGCTCCATGTTTGGTGTCGCTGTTGTATCTTCACTCGCTTGAGCAATGCGCGACACCGCAAGGCGTGGATCTTTTTCCAAATTCTCCAGTTGTTCAATAGAGATTTTTTCTGCGGGGATGTTGTTTTCACCACTTTGCAAAGTGATCCTCGCTCGCCTATAGCCCGTGGGTTGTGAGTTATGGATCTTGATAAAAGCCAAACCAATGGCGCTAGCAATCTGAGTCTTTTCCATTTCATAGGTTCTCTCTAGAAGCTCTGGTGTGTAACTCACCAGAGCGATTAACTTACGGGTGAATTAGGCGTCTAAGTAGTCCGCTACGCAGAGCTTCAAGCGGCCTTTGAGTTCATTAGATGTGTTGTTTTCGATTTCGCGCTCAAGCAGTTTGGTTGCGACATCTTCAAGCTCTGGTGGCACGACCAATTTAGTCGGGCGAATACCAAGCTTGCGGCCACCGTCAGCTTTAAAAGTACGCATCTTTTTAATTGCGTCCCACAGGTTGTCTGCATTCAGTGCGCGTTTGTTTGCAAAGGCCAATTGCCAGAAACTAAAGCCAGCGGCATCACGACAATCTACGCCGTAACGGAATAGCTTTTTGGTGAACACGGCTTCGTCATCGACTTTGGTCATACTGACAAAAACGGGCTTCTTCCGCTCTTGGAATATGATTGGCTTAATGACTTTCGAGCCATCAATCACATACCAAATTGGCCCTGTATAAGTGCCGTCTTCAGCCATGTTGGCAACGCTTTCAACTGCGCCAGTACCGTCTGCTTTTTCGTAAACAGGGTGGTCAGTATCAAAATAATTTTGGCCGTCATAGCAAAGCGTGGTAAAGCCCGCTCTAAGCAGCGGCCAGCACACTTCATCCGGGTGAATGCCCGCTGAGCGTCCCATTTCTTGCATAAGTGGCGCATATACGCCTAGCTCATCATCTTCAATGTCGTTGCGGTCAACGCTGACTGTGCCTTCAAAATCTTCATTCACAATCGTGTAGCCGTGGGCTTTCATGGATTCAAGCTGACGCTCTCCAACCCACTTTTTAAGTGCAGGGAACTTACCGAGCCAACCATATGTATTTGACTTAGTGTTGGAGCTGATCACCGTTGCTATTTCGGTATATTGCGGCTGTGCTTCACCAAGACCATCTTGGAAGTTCTTTTTAAAGCCCGTTTGTAGGCTGGTTAATAATGCAGGAGTAATAATCGCCATTACTGGTCTTCCTCTTTCAGTGCTGCGTAATCTTTGTGGCTAATACCCAGTTGGTCAGCCGCGTATTTATCTTCGGCAGACAAAGCGGCAACGCCCGTTTTGTCCTGCGATGGTGTTGGGGTTGGTTTGGACTGCTGAGCGTATAGCGCTGCAATAGGTTGGCGGCTATCTAACACCGCATTGAGGGCGGCAAGTCCGCTTTGCTCACCAAGTTGCTTGAGGTAATCAATCTCGGCAGCAATCACGCGGCCCTCAGCTTTGGCTTTATCAATAGCGGTTTCAATAGTCACGCCTTGGTGCTGGCTATTGAGTGCGGCCAGTTCGCCACGTAGTGCGTTGTGTACATCAACTGGCACAAACTTGGTTAAGTCCACTTTAGTATTCGACGTGGCTTGTTGAATTTGTGTGTTCAAGGCAGCAATTTGCTTGTCTTTACCTTCTGCGCCGTCGGCCTTGCTTTTCAGCTCGGTAATGGCCGCTTTGCCTTTTTCGATATGCTCGCTGGTAACATCACCGTCCACGGTAATGCCAAGCGCAGCGAGGAGTTGCTGGGCTTCGTTCATTGGGTTGGTTCCTGTGTTGTTTAATAGGTACTGGGAGTTCAAAACTGCCACTTCATCAAGCCCCGTTAAGGCTGGGTCATTGGTTAAAGCAACATGGAGTAGTACAAGGGGGCGACCTGTTTGCTTGTCGTAAAGAAAAACAGGGCTGACATAACGGTATTCTTTCGCGGTTAACGCGGCATACGCATTTTTAGTCCATTCAACGCTTCTGGCATAAACGCCTTCACCAGGCACATATTCCAGCGCATCAGGCTTAAACCAGCCTGACGCGGGTGCGGGCTGACCATTTTTTTCTTTGTGCAAAGTTTGGTGGTCGTAATCAAACAAAAAGTCTTTAGTGCGGGTAGTTGCAGCAAGTGAAAGTGAGTCAAATGCAGTGGCATCCATGAGCCACTTACGGCTAGGTACATCAAAGGGTCGGCCGTCGGCGCTTTGAAACTCCCCATCAGGGATAATCAATACGCGCTCACTGACACCTTGCTCATTAGGCAAAGTAGCTAAATTACATATGGCTAAGCCAATATTTTGTGTTGTGGTGTTTGGCATACTCTGGCACTAAAACGTTTGTCTTGGTGCCAGTATGTGGTTTTGGGATCGGAGTGTATTTTAAACTGGATTAAAAAAAATACTTCGTTAACTGTCGGTAACTTTTTGATTATGTAATAAACGTCTAAGCTAATTCAGATGTTCGGTAATAAAGCTCCAATCAATCTCGGCAGAGTAAAAAGCCAAGATAACTTGGATAGCAACTAAGGCAAAAATAACTTTTGAGTACCACCGATGAAATAGTATGTTTTTATACTGTATTTCTCTATTTAAAAAATCCAATCTTTGTCCCAGTAAACTTTCCAGCTTTTCGATTTCTTTTTCATGAAAATCTAGTACCCCTAAAACCCAATTTTGATAGCGTTTATCACAATATGTTTTTGTATTGCTTTTTATAGAAATGATTGTTTCTTTGAGTAGACTTAAGTCTCTTGATTGTTTGAAATTCAAGCCAAATTTCAAA
>NZ_JAKEVK010000184.1:0-9603 GCF_022398435.1 Pseudoalteromonas sp. Isolate6
ATACTATTATCGATAATTTAACACTCTGCTTTTGTACTTGCCCCTATCTTTATTACTTCAACGAGAAGGTATGTCAAATCATGTCAATATTGACGCATCTTTACAAATTTGCGCAGCTGCCTCTAATGCACTGCGCATTTTCGCAACATGCGTTATAATCTCTTGACGTTCGTCGTAATTACTTGTCGCTAAAGCTCATAATTGCGTAAAGTGCGATGGCATGAGCTAAAGTCACAAAAAAACAATAGAGATGACAATAATGTATAAATTTGCCCCCTCCATAGTCGTAGCTGGGATTGCCGCAGCTTTGATGGGCTGTCAGGATCACGGCCCGCAGAAAGAAAAAGTTACCATAGAGAAAAACCCATATCCAAGTACTTACAAGCCAGTACCTTCTCAGTCAACCCTAATCACGAATGCTACCGTTCTAATCGGTACGGGTGAAAAGCTAGAACAAGGTGATGTATTTATTGTTGATGGTAAAATCAAGCAAGTTGGCAAAGACCTTTCTGTCACAGCTGATGTTACTATCGATGCCGAAGGTAAATGGGTAACACCTGGTATTATCGATGTGCACTCTCATTTAGGGGCTTACCCCAGTCCAAGTGTAGAATCGCACAGTGATGGCAATGAAATGATTAACCCTAATACTTCTCAGGTATGGGTTGAGCACTCTGTATGGCCGCAAGATCCTGGCTTTAACCGAGCCAGAGAAGGGGGGATTACCACGCTACAAATCTTACCTGGCTCTGCAAACCTATTTGGTGGCCGAGGTGTTACCTTAAAGAATGTGCCGGCATCAACAATGCAAGCAATGAAATTCCCTGATGCGCCATATGGATTAAAGATGGCATGTGGTGAGAATCCAAAGCGTGTATACGGCTCTAAAGGTGTAGCCCCTTATACTCGTATGGGTAATATGGCAGGATATCGTGAAGCTTGGATTGAAGCTGGTGAATATAAGCGCGCGTGGGAACAATACGAAGCCGAATATGCTGCTGGATTGAATCCGGATGCACCAGAGCGTGATATCAAGTTCGATACGCTGCGTGGCGTGCTAGATGGTGAAATCTTGATCCATAACCATTGCTACAAAGCGGAAGAAATGGCAATGATGATCGACTTGTCTAAAGAGTTTGGTTATCACGCAGGAACTTTCCACCATGGTATTGAAGCATATAAGATTGCAGATCTGTTAGGTGAAAACGGTAACTGTGCTGCACTTTGGCCTGATTGGTGGGGCTTTAAGATGGAAGCCTATGATATGGTTCAGGAAAACGTTGCAATTGTTGATGCAGTGAAAAACTCATGTGCAATTGTTCATTCTGATTCAGGGACCACAATCCAACGTTTGAATCATGAAGCCGCAAAAGTGATGAACACCGCAAACCAGTCAGGCTTTAACATCAACGAGCAGCATGCAATTAAGTGGATCACCTCGAATGCTGCGAAATCGTTAGGTATTCAGGATAAAACCGGATCGCTTGAGCAAGGCAAACAAGCTGATGTCGTAATTTGGAGCACTAACCCGTTTAGCGTGTACTCTCGTGCAGAGCAGGTTTTTGTGGATGGTGGTAAAGTCTATGATCGTTATGATGAAAAATATCAAGCGGTTAGTGATTTTATGTTGGGCCAAAAGTAAGGAGTTGATGAGATGAAAACCATGAAGCTAACCATGATCACTAGCGCATTACTAGCTCACTCTGTTGCTTTTGCCAGTGTTACCGCAATTACCAATGCAACGGTCCATACCGCGACAGATGCTGGCGTACTTAAAGGTGCGACCTTAGTTATCGAAAACGGTAAAATAAAAGCGATTAATCCAGATAATGTGACTGCTGATGTGACGATTGACGCCAGCGGTAAAGTGGTCACTCCGGGTTTTATTGGCTCAATGAATCAACTTGGTTTAGTTGAAGTTGGTGCTGTTGCTGCTTCACGTGATGCCAGCGATGACGATGCAGGCTTAGACTTTGATGCAAGCACCGCATTTAATCCACGTAGTAGCTTAATTGCATATGCTAGAAAAGGTGGAGTAACGCAAAACTTTGTCGCACCTTGGGGTGGTAAAAGTGAGTTTGCAGGGCTTGGTTTTGTTGTTGATTTATCTGGTGAATTTAACAGTGTGACCGACAAGCATACCGCGTTAATTATTCATCTAGGAGCCAAAAGCAAAGGGTCTCGTGCAAAGGCGTTGGCTAACGTTGTTAAAAAGCTTGAAGCACAGCAAGAAAAACTCGCTAAGAAAGACAAAAAAGACGAGGGAAAACCGAGTTCAGAAGAACAAGTGTTAACGCAAGTGTTAGCGGGTGAAATGCCTGTGGTTGCAACACTTTCACGAGCGTCGGATATCCTTGAAGCGATTAAGCTAAAAGAAAAGTTTGGTTTAGATCTGATTATTCAGGGTGCTGATGATGCGGTAGTGGTCGCCGACCAGCTAGCTGAGGCAAAAGTACCTGTTATTTTGAGTGCGGTATCAAACCTACCAGCTAGCTTTGACTCAATGCATGCAAGTCTAGATAACGCAGGTAAGCTTGAGAAAGCAGGTGTCAATGTCATCCTGTCAATAGGTGGTGACGGTAGCCATAACGTCTACCAGCTACGTTTTGATGCGGGGATCGCTGTGGCAAATGGCATGAGTCATGAAGGCGCACTTAAGGCGGTTACCGCTAACCCTGCTAAAGCACTGGGTATTGATGGCGGTGTGATTGAAGCTGGTAAACGTGCAGACATCGTAATGTGGAGTGCGGATCCTTTCGAATTCAGCACCACAATCGATAAAATCTGGATCAATGGTGAGGAAGTGTCTACTGAGTCACGCCACGATAAACTAAGAGACAGATATACGACAGATTCTGATATGCCAAGAGCGTATACGAAGTAATGTTTTTATACAGGGCCTCATTTGAGGCCTTTTTCAATTCGGTTTGTCCCGTCCTAAATACACTTGGCGGGTTTTGGCAATCCTGCAATTTTTGTTGCTTGTTTAGCTGGGCCTTTTGGAAATAACTTATATAAATAGATGCTATTACCTTTATCCTCACCTAGTGCTTTAGCCATTGCCTTTACCAGCATACGGATCGCGGGGCTGGTGTTGTATTCGAGATAAAAACTTCTCACAAACTCAATGACTTCCCAGTGTGCATCTGAAAGCTCAATGTTTTCCTCTGCGGCTAGAAGCGGTGCTAAGTCTTTAGACCATTGAGTATGGTCTAGCAAATAGCCTTGTTTATCAGTCTCGATAGTTTGGTTGTTAAATTCTAGCATGATGATTACCAAGTAATTGAATTGTTCATAGTAATGGTCAGCTCAACCCAATCTTTGTCAGAAATAAGCTTTACTCCGGCTTCTGGGACAATGCCTCTGGCACTCGCACAGGTTTGCAGCATCACCACATGTGCATCCTCAGCTGAGATACGCGTTTGGCCAAAGCAGCCATCATTACATAATAAAATAGTGTCGCGATGGGACACAAACTGCAGCTTATCGCATGCTTCGATACTAGAAATAATATGTAGCGTACTCATAATGTCACCACAAAGTCATGTTGTTTGATTAACGCGAGGATCTCATGTTGATTTTTGACTTCAGTATCAACAGCAAGGGAGTGTGGTGATACGTTAAACTCATCCATAGCTGACTGGCAGGCGTAAACCTGCTCGACATCATAAATTTCCAAAGTTTTTAATTGTTTAAACATATCTTTTAAACCCAGTGTGGGCGCATTGAGGGTTTTCTGGAGTGATAGCACAGCAGGACCAGTAAAAAGCCAACTTACTTGCTGATCAATTGCGGCATAGATTAGTGCGACATCGAGCGCTTCTTTCAGACTATTTTGGTCAAACGGACTGGTTTGAGAAATGATTAACACGGTTTTACTCATTTAAACTGTATCCATTTATCAGATTTACTCGAGATCATGGCAAACTCTGCAAGGCCAGCAACGGTGAAAGGGCTAACGTTTTCGGTGCTAACGCCGCGCTTTTCCGCTGCGGTGACACACAGCAACAGGGGGATCCCTTTATCTTTGATGCGTTGCCAAAGCGCGTTGACTTGCAATTCGTCGGAAGCATGTACAATATTTTGACTGGCGTGATAGACAGCATCTTGATATAGAAAAATACACGCGATTTGATGGTCACTTTTAATAGCGGCATCGACATACCGCTCTAGTAAAGTTAACTTTGACTGTGCAGCTACGCCAAAGTGCACTGATATGGCTATTTGACTCAAATTTTACTCATAAAAAAAACCCCGTAATGGGGCTTATTTTATCAGAAATTCTGAGTTAGTCATCCGACGCACCTAAAAGGGCAAGGATACTGGTAAATAAGTTATAAATACTTAAATACAAGCTCACAGTTGCAAGCACATAGTTTGTCTCGCCGCCGTTAATGATACGGCTTGTATCATAAAGGATAAAGCCAGACATTAATAAAACGACTGCCGCGTTAATTGCCATAAACGCGATGCTTGATCCAATGAACAAGTTTACTAGGCTCGAGATAATAACCACGATTAAACCAACTGTTAAAAAGCCACCCATAAATGAGAAATCTTTTTTCGTAGTTAGTGCATAAGCTGATAAACCGAAGAAAATTAACGCTGTTGTGCCTAGCGCTTGTGCTATCAACATGCCACCATTTGGTAATGCAGCATAGTGATTAAGCATAGGCCCAAGGCCGAAGCCTAGAATACCAGTAAATAAGAATACAAGACCGATAGCAGAAGATGAGTTTGCTTTTTTACCGATAACAAATAGCAAACCAAATGCAACTAATGAACAAACGATACCAGTAAACGCTGGTAATGCCATCGTCATTGAAATTGCGGCTGTTACTGCACTAAACGCTAATGTCATTGCCAATAGGAAGTAAGTGTTTTTCAACACTTTGTTTGTTTCCATTGTCGACATGACAGGTTTTGCAGTGTTGTATGAATGATTGAATGCCATGATTCAAGCTCCTTAATAAAACATGCTGATCCCAAAAATAACTGAGATAAGAGTATCAATTGTTATATGTTGGGGCAATGATTTCTGGATCAATATCGTCGATATTTAGATTGCCTTTATAATCTAAGCTATTGTCTAAGACTTTGAATATTTTCAAAAGTTCGCTGAAATATCAAAAATACGCAGAATCTTGACTGGTTCTTAGACGATTAAGCCAAATTTTACGCAAACGATCAAATAATTGAAAAAAAAGCTTCACAAGCGCATAGGGATTCTCTATTATTCGACCCGCTGCGGAGAGATGGCTGAGTGGTTGAAAGCACCGGTCTTGAAAACCGGCATACGTTAATAGCGTATCTAGGGTTCAAATCCCTATCTCTCCGCCACTTATTTTAGACTCATGCTATTAAGCGTGGTTCATAGGTTTTGGAGAGATGGCTGAGTGGTTGAAAGCACCGGTCTTGAAAACCGGCATACGTTAATAGCGTATCTAGGGTTCAAATCCCTATCTCTCCGCCACATTTAAAGCCCTCATGTTTGAGGGCTTTCTTGTTTTTGATATCTGAAACTTCCATTCATCAGCATAACTCTCGATAAAAATACCTATTAGACCAAAGTCGGCTAGTGCCGAGGCTCTGCTTGCACAATACTCAATGGTGTTGAATGAATAATGAATGTAGAGAGTGTTGAATATGAAACAAGTTGGCAAAGGGGTAGGCTTCTCTTTATTATCACCGTTAATCGTAGGTGGTGTGCTTGGGATTTACTACAGCTTTACACTCGGTCGCAGTGAGATGTTCTTTAACTTGCTACTTAGTGCAATTTCTAATGCATACATCGTTGGTCTTGCAATGTGTCTATTCGTTGTTCCCGGATATATCCTTATGTTTAGGTACAACAAGGTGCAATATGGCGGTTTGTTAACACTGGGGTTACTTGGTGGCGCGATATTTAGCTATCTTTTTGCCGCACAATCGGGCGTTGGTTTTATTGTTAACGCCTTAATGTCAATGCTCTCCGCAGGGCTTTTCTTATGTGGTTTGCGGGCTGGTAATCGTAAAACTGAGTGATAATTAACCGAGCAGTGTCAGTTTTACAGATAATTAATACTTTTTCAGTCGAAAAGGTTTTAATTGTTTCTCCGAAAGAGTACCTTTAGCTTTTGTCGTTCAATTCGTGAATTTGATGGTAATGCAAAAGCAAGATTTTTATCAGACTTTAGTTAAACAAGCTCAGGGGCTAATCAGTGGCGAACACAATGTGATTGCCAATATGGCAAACTTGAGTGCGCTTTTATTTACAACCCTTGAAGATATCAACTGGGCAGGCTTTTATCTTATGGATAGCGCTGAAGAGTTGGTTCTTGGGCCGTTCCAAGGTAACCCTGCATGTATCCGAATTCCCGTCGGTAAAGGGGTATGTGGCACAGCAGCTGCGACGTGTGAAACGCAATTGGTTGAGGATGTTCATGCGTTCGCTGGTCACATTGCTTGTGACGCGGCATCAAATTCAGAAATCGTGATCCCTGTTTTTAAAGGTAATAAAGTGATTGCCGTGCTAGACATTGACAGTCCCAGTCTGGCAAGATTTGACGAGCAGGATAAAATCGGATTGGAAGCGGTAGTTAAAGCGTTTGAGGAAACGCTTTAATGAAAGATATGCTTCAGGTACAAGATTATTTGTTTTCCTACGCCGATGTCGGTGATTGGGAAGGCGAAGAAGAAGTTGTTGCAGAACGCTTAAATGAGCTTATTCATCACGCCTGGGATTTGCTTCCCGAAGATTTAGACTGTGACACAATAGATAGGCTCATAGAAGGTATTTGGGAACATCTTCGCGGTGATTTAGCGCTTCTTGAAGCAGATATAGAAGAGCTAATTGACTGGGTTACACACTATATAAACTCGTCGCTCGATGAGCAGATGTAATTAATAGGTTTAAAAATGGAAACCACAAACAAGCTAAAAGACACAAATGAAGTATTAGACTTCTTATTTTCAGAATTTCCTAATTGCTTCAAGCAAAAGGATGGGATTAAGCCACTAAAGGTCGGTATTTTTAAAGATATCGCTGAACGAATTGAGGGCTCTGATAAAGTCAGTAAAACTCAAGTACGTCAAGCACTTCGTAAATACACTTCAAACTGGCGTTATCTCGAAGCAGTTACCAAGAACGAATTTCGCGTAGACCTAGACGGCAATCAAGCAGAAAAGGTTGAGCAAGAGCACGTTGAACACGCAGAAAAAGCATTGGCTGAGAGTCGTGCAAAAATGGCTAAGCGCAAAAAGCCACAGCGTCCAAACAATCGCGATGGCGAAACAAAATCTTACAAAAAGAAACCTTACTCAAGGGATCGTCAAGACCAAAAGCGCCCTAAAATGAGTAATAAACCTGCTGAAGTTAAACCAAAGCGCAGTGGTAAAGTTGAACCTTTACCGGCTGAACAGGTCAAGGTTAATAATAAAGTTAAAGTTAAACTTGGCCAAGCGCTTGTTAACGCTACCATCACTGAAGTCAAAAATGATGAAGTGCACGTAGAGCTTGTAACAGGAATGCAAGTCAAAACTAAAGCAGATAGCCTATATATCCAGTAAGGAGTTGTATATGAGTAAAAAGTTACCACTCATTTCCCTAGTCGCCGCGTTCGTATCGAGTGTTACTTTAGCCTCAACAAGCACAGTCACTATTAAGGACTTGCCGGTCCTTAAACCTGAAGCGCAACATACAACGGCTAGTAAACGAGTGACTAACCTATTTACTCGACAACACTACAAACGCTTCAGCTTTGATGACAGCTTATCGGATAAAATCTTCGATCGTTACGTAGAAGCCATCGACTTTAATAAGTCTTTGCTTCTACAGTCGGATATCGATAGTTTTCAACAATATCGTAAACAATTTGATGATGCATTGATCTCAGGAAAACTGGGTTTTGCTTACGATATGTTTAATCTAAGCATGAAGCGTCGTTTTGAGCGCTATGATTTTGCTATTAGCTTACTCGACAAAGAAATGAGCTTCGATAAAAAAGATGAGTTCATTTTTGATAGAGAAGAGCAAAATTATGCAACCGCGACAAGTGAGCTTGATGAATATTGGCGCCAGCGTGTTAAATCTGATGCGCTGCGTTTAAAGTTGACGGGCAAAAATTGGGAAGAGATCAAAGAAGTTCTTACCAAGCGCTACAAAAATGCGCAAAAACGTCTAGTGCAAACGAACAGTGAAGATGCATTCCAAGTTATTATGAATGCGTTTGCACGTAGCATTGAAGCGCACACATCCTATCTCTCGCCACGCCGTGCCGAACAGTTCAAAATGGATATGGACCTAGAGCTTGAAGGTATTGGTGCAGTGTTAAGTTACGATGAAGATTACACCGTGATACGTAGTTTAGTCCCTGGCGGTCCCGCGGACAAAACTGAAAAACTTAAGCCGGACGATAAAATCATCGGCGTAGCACAAGATGATAAAGAATTTGTAGACGTTATCGGCTGGCGTTTAGATGATGTGGTCGATTTGATCAAAGGTCCTAAGGGAACCAAGGTTCGACTTCAATACCTTAAAGGTACTGATAGCCACGGAACGCCTAAAGTTGTTGAAATTGTTCGTGACAAAGTAAAATTAGAAGATCGCGCAGTTAAATCTTCTGTCTTTGAAGCTAAATATTCAGAGCTACAAAGTAAAATAGGCGTGATAGAAATTCCGAGTTTCTACAATAATCTCTCTCAAGATGTAAAAACTGAAATCGCTAAACTTAAAGAAGCCAAAGTCGATGGGGTTATCATTGACCTTCGCCAAAATGGCGGTGGCTCGCTTTACGAAGCAACCCAGCTATCCGGTTTATTCTTTGACCAAGGTCCAGTTGTTCAGATCCATACTGCTTACAATCGTGTCGAAAGTCAACAAGATAGAGATGGCATTACCTTCTACGATGGACCTTTGACTGTGTTAGTTGACCGCTACAGTGCATCAGCATCTGAAATTTTTGCTGCTGCGATGCAGGACTATGGCCGAGCTGTAGTGATTGGTGAGCAAACCTTTGGTAAAGGTACCGTGCAACAACATCGTGGCCTGGGCAAAAATTACGATTTATTCGAAAACCCTTTAGGGAGTGTAACTTACACGATTGCGAAGTTTTATCGTATCGACGGTGGTAGTACACAACATAAAGGCGTGATCCCTGATATCTTGCTACCATCGGCAATCAATCCTGAAGAGTGGGGAGAAAGCCAAGAGGATAACGCACTACCTTGGGATAGTATTGTTCGTGCAAAATATGCGAGTTTAGATAACTTGTCGCCAACCATTCAGTACTTGAGTAAACGCCATGATGAGCGAGTAAAAGTTGAGCCTGAATTCGAATATATTTATAAAGACATTGAAGAATACAAAGCGCGTAAAGACGATAAGGCGATTTCATTAGTTGAAGCTGAACGTATCAAGGAGCGCGAAGATCGTGATGATCTGGTATTGAAGCGGACAAATGAAAGGTTGAAGCGTCTAGGATTAGAGCCCGTTAAAGATTTGGACGATACGCCAGAGGTCATTTCGGAATTAGACCCGTACCTTGAAGAGGCAGCCCTGATCACGCAGGACCTAATTTCATACGGGCGAATAGCCAAAAACGAAGTTAAAAAATAAATAAAAGG
>NZ_JAKEVK010000185.1:0-9585 GCF_022398435.1 Pseudoalteromonas sp. Isolate6
CAATAATTACAAAATAAACAAGGAGTTAATATGCGATACCTCACAGCAATAGGGACTTTTTTATTAGCTGCTTACTCTATTTATCTGAATACGGTCATCTCAGACTTAGAGTTTGAGCGAGATAATTTAGAGGAGCGTATCGCAGCTCTCTCCAGCAACATTAAAGCTTCCGACAATGTAAAGCCACACCTCGAAGAAGTAGCTATCAGCAGGCCAAAGCCTAATGGTAAGTTTGCAGATGAGAATAGCACTAACCAATATACTGAAATCAAAATACCTAAAGAAAGTGAGGAAAGAACAATCACACCTTCGAAAGATAAAGGGTTTAACGAGCAATCTGTAGACGAAACCTGGGCATTCGAATTTTCCGATCAGATTCATTACTTTTTCATGGAAAACGACATTCTAAACAAGCTACGCGTAACTAATATTGACTGCCGTGAAACGGCCTGTCGAGTGGATATATATATTAATGAAGACGAGCCAATCGAAACCGCAACGGCTATTGGTAAAATATTTGGGAGCGATGAACGCTGGCAAGCTCATCCCTTCTACTTTAATTCAACGCCTGAAGATGGGGTGATCCAGGTTGAAATCAACAGATACAAATAGTTAAAAGTTTGGAAGTGTTATCTCTCAGCGCTTCCGAGCAAATAGGTATTCGTTGAAATACCTCTAAGCCAAGTCTTCTACAACAGTAAATTTTAAGCATGCAAGGCTAGAAAACACACGTTTCAAATTCGTGCATCACAATCAAAGTTCCACCAATAAATCCGATCAAAACTCATCACAGCTCACTTTTTAAACAAAAAAGTTGCAAACTTCATTGGACAGCGCCATAAGAACGCTATACTATATGCAGGCTTTAGATACTTAGAGCACTTACTACTGCTGCACTGTTTTTTCTTGATACTCTTTTTTTTAAAAAGTCGTTTATAGATATACCAATGCGTTACTAGCTAAGTTTTATCTATCGCTTTGTCGGTGATTTTCACCACACAATTAATTTTTTGAAAAAGGTTTCAATTATGTCTAACACAGTAAATGGCACAGTTAAGTGGTTCAACGAAGAGAAAGGTTTTGGTTTCATCACTCAAGAAAACGGCGGTAAAGATGTATTCGTACACTTCCGTGCTATCGTTTCTGACGGTTTCAAAACTTTAACTGAAGGCCAATCAGTGTCTTTCACAGTTGAAGAAGGCCAGAAAGGTCCTCAAGCAAGCAACGTAGTAGTTAACTAATACGTATTGCTCAGAGCTAGTGCCTGCACTAGCTCTACGAAGTACCCCATTCCTCTCTTAGCCTTTCGGCAACATATCAGACAACAACAACGCAATCCCTAAAAATGACATAAAACCTGCTATATCTGTAATTGTCGTAAGTACAATTGATGAAGATTGCGCTGGATCGAGTCCAAACTTTTTCAATGCTATTGGTACAATAGCGCCTGAGCTTCCCGCAATGACAAGAGACGATATCATCGCCAGCGCAATAACAAGTGCAAGACCGAGTGATTGACTCCACAGATATACACCAATACCACACGTAACCGCTATTGCTACCCCATTTAACAGCCCAACCATCATCTCTTTTAGCATCACTTGATACCAGTGCCGCGTCGAAATTTCTCGTAGCGTTAAGCCTCGCATCGTTACAGCCAAAGCTTGAGCTCCTGCGTTACCCGACTGCCCAGCTGCCACTGGTAGTAAAATAGCTAAAGCGGTAACTTGAGCAATCAGCCCCTCAAATGCCCCCACGACTGCAGCAGCCGCAAATGCGGTTAATAAGTTAATCTGTAACCATGGAAGCCGTTTCTTTACTGCAAACCAACTACTTGATAAGGCTTTCTCGTCTTTACTTGCACCTACCATGGTCTGCATATCACTCGCTAAATCTTCTTTGGTTGATTGATAGGCATCAAAGAATCGGATCTGCCCAACTAGCTGTTGCTGCGCATCAAGTACTGGAATTGCTCGCACTTTGTGCCCTTCAAACGCTTCCACGACCTGATCTTTATGATCCATCACATTTAACGTGACTCGGATTGGTGTCGCAACCTGCATCAGAGTTTTACTTGAGGAGCTTCCCACTAAAACATTGAGTGTTGTTTCGCCCACCAAATCCTGCTGTTCGTTTAGCACATAGATAACATCTGGCACTTTACCGTCTAATCGCTTCAGCTGCGAGAGCACTTCACGTAGTGTGGTATCTGAGTAAAACGCTTGAACCTTTTTGTTCATCATTCTCGCTGCAGTATTTTCAGGAAAAACCAGCAGCTCACTAAGTTCATCTGCTATGGTTGAATGCTGCTCCGTTAATTTGACAAGTAGCGCCTGCTGCGCTTCCTGCGATTGTTTGTTCAATAGTCCAACCGCAATATGGCTATCTAGGCTCGCTATAAACTGCGCTTGATAATCTACCGGGAATTGCGTAAAAATCTGCTCAGCGGCTCCTGGTGGCAAATATTTCCATAGACGATAAATGATATGTCGTGCCTGCTGTTGTAATAATTCAGCGGCTTCTTCTGGAGGTAAAGTGCCGAGGAGCTGCGCACTTTTAAGCGGAAACTTACTTAAAAACTCCTCACTGAGCTGCTCTACCGCTGAATCTAGTGTATCTTTTGCTGCGCTCATCGCTTATTTCCCCTTGACCTTAACTGGCACCAATGTATCTAACATGCTGGCAAACGAACTGGTGTAGGCATCTAACAAATCTAAAGATTCGCTTTGCTTGTCTTGTGTTTCATCCACTCTGCCAAGTGCACTTCTCACTCTGTAATGTGGCAACACCCCAATAAAGTCACCATTTCGATTGGCAACCGCAACCTGATCTTGTTGCGCCCAAACGGGTGACTTTAATGCACTATGCAACTCGGTATAACCGCTTAAAGAAATGACGTGAGTATCCATTAAATCTGCAATTTTCTGTTGCGATGTTTTTCGAAGTAAATGGTAAAGCGACAACTGACCCACCACATGCCGGTGCTGATCCACCACATAAACTAGTGCAAACCCAGTGTAGTCACGTTTTTTTAGACGCAGCAGTGACTCCTCAACTGTCATTGTCTCTTCAAGAATTAATACATCCGTTTCGACCCATGCTCCTACAGTATAATCTGGATAGCTAATCAGCATCTTACAGAGAGTTTGTCGTCTTACTGAGACAAGGTTAAGAAAACGTGCAAGTTCATCATCCTGTAGATGCCTGAAGATAGCGGCAACATCTGCCAGCTTCATTTTGCCAAGCCATCTAGCAATATCGACATCCGTTTGCGTTATCAGAATTTCTGCTGCACTACGAGGCAGCATGACTTTAAGCACATTTAAAGCAACTTCATTTGATAGAGTTTTGAGTAACTCGGCAGCTACATCTGGCGTTTGCAAAGAAAGTAAGCGCGCGGCGCCTGCGGGCTCTTCTTGTAAAAAGTGTTGCGCAATTTTAAGGTTTAACGCTGACATAGGGCCTCCCTACTGCTTACTTGAATGACTGTGTGTCGCGGTAATATGTGCCGAGTCCTGTAAAAATTGCCTAGCCGGTATTAGAGTTCTCCCCTTTTGGGTTTCAATCACTAGCATCGTTGCCGTGATTTCGGTGAGCGTGCCTGAAACGCCCGCAATTTCAATTTGATCGTTAATTCGACAGTGACGCAGCGCTTGTTTTGCTGCAACGGTATTTGCGATTAGCTCTCGACTCCCAAGACCAAAGGCCAATGCAACTCCTGCACATAGTACGCCTGTCAGCACCACTACCATATTGGTCACAAATTGAATATTGATCCCTAATTGCTCAATACCTATTACTGTTGCGGTAAATAGGATCGCGAGCTTGGCTATGTTACCCGCGACTTCGACTCGCGCAAACCCGACCGACTGCGCACCGGCTCTTGCCATGGCACTGGCCAAATTACCAAGCAGATAACCACCAACAATAATAAATATCCCAGCAAGGAGATTTGGTAAGTAACTGAGTAGCGAGGAGATCCAGTCACTAAAGAAGTTTAAACCAAGGCTGGATGTGGCCGCTGCGATAAAAAACATCATCGTGACCCAAAACACGGTTTTCCCTATCAGTCGAGCGTGTTTTAGATTTAGCTGAAGCGATTGTTCAGTTTGTACTCGTTGGCTTAAGCCCGCCAATGCGCGATTGCACAGCTTAAACAACGAAATAGTCAGCTTACTCAATAGCCAAGCCACTATCCAACCGACAAATAGCATGAGTGCCGCGCCCAATAGCTGCGGAGCATGAGTAACAAGTTGATTGATTAATTGCTCGTAACTGGCAGATAAGGCGTGTTGCCAATTATCAAAGGTACCCTCGGTGGCCATGTAAACTCCTGAATTCGCTGAAACAGCTTACTTTTAAATCAATACATTCATTGTTATCACAGTGTTAGCCGTTGTCCAGAGAATTCCCCGAAGTCCTAAATATTTAAACTACTAACAATACATTTTGGAGTATTTTCGTATGAGTGGAAGCACTTAAGGCGCAAAAACGAAAACTGTCTTTACGCCTTGGTTACTTATTTACATTGGGTATTATAACTACCTAAAGCGGATAGTCTCTCGCTCACCCATTTCTTCCGGTTCCACATTTTTGCCCACGGCTAGCTTTAATAAGCCACTTAAGTCGGGGCTAACATGCCAAATTTCAGCATCATCCAGTTCAAAACGAAGCATGATAAGCTCGGGGTCATCTTTACCCTTTTCAAACCAGCTCTCTGCCTGCCTTGACCAATGGGCATCAAGTACGTCTTGTCTTGTTTCTTCGATTAAGTGTCCGCGAATACACGCGAATACGTTATGCCCTTTACTGGAAAATTGCGCGGTTGCCTTGCCACACCTAGCAATACGATTTGTTTTACTGGTAAAAAACCAAAACTCGCCATTGGCGTCTTTATCCAGCTGTGCTCGCATTGGCTCATGGTGATTATTGTCATCACTCAAACCAATCATCACATTGGGGCTACTGTCTAGCGCTTCCCAGAAGGTTTTCTTTATGTCTGACATTATCTTCTCCTTATTTATACCTATTAGCGTCTGCTTGAAACGGCACAAACCCACTCTTTCAATTAATTGATATTATCTTGCTGCAAAGCCTCGATGATTGCTTTATTAAAAGCGTCAAGATCATTTGGATTACGACTTGTGATCAAGTTGTCGTCTACTGCAACTTTAAGGTCAATCCAGTCTGCACCGGCATTCTTAAGATCGGTTTTGATACTTGGGAAAGAAGTAAGCGTTTTTCCCTCCACCAGCTGCGCTTCGATTAGCAGCCAAGGGCCATGGCATATCGCCGCGATTGGGCGTTTATTACCAAACTCTGAAAAGGCCTGAATGAATTTAACCGCAGATTTTTCTTGCCTTAGTTTATCGGGGTTGAATAATCCGCCAGGTAAAACAAGCCCAGCATACTTACTGGGGGTGGCTTCGTCCAAAGTTAAGTCAACGGCGACTTTCTCACCCCAATTGTCTTCATCCCAAGCAGTAATATCGCCCTTTTTTAAAGAAATGATATCAACATTAAATCCCGCACTTTCAAGTGCCTGCTTAGGTTTAATCAGCTCACTTTGTTCAAATCCGTCAGTAGCCAAGATTGCAACTGAAATATTATCTGAGTTCTTCATCCTTCACTCCTTCAATACGCTAATGATGTTGAGATAGATGCAGAATTGATACCACCATATAACTTCATGAAATATATAAACATTAAAGTTTAAGCATCGTTTGGATGTAATCTTTACAGAGCTGAGGAATGTAAATCTGGACTAAATTAGATGGAATATATTTGGTCCTGAAGTCGCACAAAGGTCATAAAGGTGGAGAAAATCGTTTTAGTGAGCGTGGCGATGGCCACGCTCGTACGACACGTGGTATTACTTCACTACTAACTCTTCATGAACTATATAAATACCGGTTGGATTTGTTAATGACAACACTTTGACTGCTAAGGTTTTACCAGCTGCATTCTCACATTCAATGATTTGATACAGTACTTGTTTTCCAGCTTGAGAATTATCCACGGTAATATCTGTTGTAAATATATCTGAATGGAAAGGCCCTTTGCCATTTTCCCCATGGAACAAACCGAGCTCTACACCGCGATTGGATAATGTGCTACAGCGCCCACCGTTGCTCTGACTGTCGACATTTAAATGACTCTTGACCCGATAGGCACTATGATAACCATATGTATTTGGACGATGAACAAACTCCCCAGCAGGCTGTGCACTAATATCCCACTGTACAAGCGGTGCTCCAGGAACGTTAACATAAACATCATACTGCTCACCAGCAGCGCTAGTGCACGCAACCTCAACTCGTTTATTATCAGTCAAGTATTGCTCTGGAATGTCGGCTACAGCTTGTAGAACAGAAGTATTGCTAGACAGTAGTTGGACATCTGCATGCGCAATTTGCTCGCCCGATGTATGGTGATATACATTCGCGTAGCTGCAAAAATCTCCCTCGCCTCTTGGATATAAATCAACCTTAAGGTTATGTGCAAATTCACTTGCTAGTACGGCGGTTGCTATAGGACCGTTAGCGTACTCTGTGACACGTTCAAAGCCATCAATATCATGCGCTTGATTGGATAAGGCAACACTACTTGCTGACACAAGCATGGCGGCAAAAGATAGAGCGAAACCTAACTTCTTCATTATAAATTTTCCTTATTTAATCTTATAGAAAGCCTAGTTGCTGATATGTAATTGGGCCCATTCGCAAACAGCAAGTTGATAATAGTTATCAATGACAGCGCTGACAATTGTTTTATAACTCCGTTTAATGATCTAAATCAAGTTATTGTTTTTCAATGTTTTACTTGTTAAAAAACAGTTTAAACTGGACATAATTTAACCTCGTAAAGTTTTGTATTTATCATTATTGATGGATAGCCCTTTCA
Organism: Pseudoalteromonas sp. Isolate6; assembly: GCF_022398435.1. Taxonomy (NCBI): domain Bacteria; kingdom Pseudomonadati; phylum Pseudomonadota; class Gammaproteobacteria; order Alteromonadales; family Pseudoalteromonadaceae; genus Pseudoalteromonas; species Pseudoalteromonas sp. Isolate6. Next base: position 6,904 of record NZ_JAKEVK010000185.1, read on the forward strand.
TATCTAATAGGCCGAGTTTAAGTATATAAAATTGATTGGGCACTGAAGCACAACATTATCGTCGCAGTTTAAAACTCGGTTAGATAAATCAGCGCAAAAGGTAGTACTAAAATCGAAATGGGTGAGGTCATTGATCACACACTAAGGCAATGATGAAACTCGTTCCGCGAACTCGACGACAAAAAGTGAAACATAATAGCAACTGCTCAGCTCGCGCTATCAAGCCGTTCGTCATCAACCGCAAAAACTGAATATTTAGATCCACCACAAACAAGGAAGAGGATAACGCGATACTGTACCACTTAATTGAGGCCGTGTAGGTGAGTTAGTTTAGGCACTCTACGATATCAACAGATCACGACCTTGGAACTCTAGCTCGCTACACATATACGAAAACCTAAACGCAATTAAGCTGATTTAGCCCTTTTCTCCTAGATGATAAGCGAGCATTTTTTAAAAACATTAGGGTAAAATGAGAACAGAGTTTGTGCCAAACTCAAACACATTCAACTTTCCGCATTGAGCAAAATGATTATTGCTCGCATATGGTGTGCCTTGTTGGTTAATATCCCCCTCCCAACCTTGACCATTTTTAACGAATGCTTTTACTTCAAACCAACCGTTGAATGCTTTGCTACAATCCATTTCTACTTCCAGCAACCAGTAATGTGCTCCCCATTGGTTGAGTGACATGACGCCAAAACCCTCGCTGTCGTAACGTTTTTCCGCGCCCCAGTTAGCAGGCCAAATATTGGTTGTCCAATCCAGCGGACTCCCTTGGGCACCACTAGACTGCCTAGTTTCAGCCGCTAGCCAATCCAATCTGTTATCAGCCACTTTCCAAGCCGAAGTTGTCATGTTTCGCATGTTCAAATGCTTGATAGGTAAAGAGCAAAGAGTAGGATCGGCGCCGCAATCAATCCCTCTCTGCAATGCTGCGGCATGATCAAGACCACCTCGAACGAACATATCCTGACCCGATTGAGTTTCAGCTTTAATAAAAACTAATGTGCGTTGCCAATCACCAGTCTGCGGTGGGGTTGTCAACTTACTTTGATGATGAATGGCTACGGCATCCATAGCTGCTAAATTAATTTGTGCGTAACCGTTGGTATCAACTTCGATGCTTTTACCTGCGCAGTTTTCTTGACCGATACCTCCACTTAGCACATCACAATAGGTTCCGGCAGGGAGCCCTGTTTGCAGGCTTTGAACCATACTAGAAGATTCCCGGTTAATGGCGACAAAGCCTAAATTACCGCGAGAAAAAGCAATTTGGTTATTACCGTTGTCCCACCAATTTGCCACAGTCCAATTGCCATTAGTATGATTTCTAAACTGCATTGCACCTGCAATCATTGGGCGACGATGCTCACACTGCCATAATTGACTAGTACAATTGAGGTTACCATTTTGATGAACAGGCACCGAAGGGCCACCAGCATCAGTGTCACCATTAAATTCATAACTAGACATCACTTTAGGATAACCATAAGGATACGCCAGCATGAATACATTCGCTAAATCGTATAGTTTACCATCATGAAAGGTAACGATAGATCCCGCACCACCATGCCCACGCTGGTTATCATGGTTGTCTGTAAATACTACGGCTTTATAACTTGGCATCATGCCCCAAGCTTCGCCAAAGCTTTTTAACCAAGCCAGTTTGCCTTGTTTAAATGTCTCGCTCAGTTTAATGCTGTACTTAAACTCGGTGACTAAGCCATTTTGATGATATTCAGAAGCAGAAACCGCCTCACCTCCTTGATCAATCACCTCTTGGAAAATGACCGCTGGTTGATTTAGCTTGGCCAACACATCGCCAATATCACTTGCAGGCATGTGCTTGCTTGCATCCAGCCTAAACCCCGCCACGCCCAGAGACTGTAAATCGCTCAAAAAGCCCGCGAGGGTATTTTGTACGTAGCTCGCATCGGTGTCTAAATCATGAAGTCCTACGAGTTCACAGTGCTGCACTCGCCATGCATTATTACCGTAGTCTTCAGGGTTTATTGCGCAGGTCTCATGAAAATCTTGTGGACTATAGATAGAATATTGTTTGTTGCCAAAGGTGTTACCCGCAACTCCGGTGCCGTTGCCATGGGCCATGTGGTTTATAACGGCATCAACATAGATATCTACTCCGGCAGATTTACATCTCGCGACCATATCGGCAAATTCGGCTCGACTACCACTACGACTCGCAATCTCATAACTGACTGGCTGATAACGAGTCCACCATTGATCCCCTGTAATATGCTCATTGGGTGGTGATACTTGCACTGCAGCGTAGCCATTTGGCCCCAAAAACGTTTCACACTCCGTAGCAACATCAGCCCAAGACCATTCGAATAAATGAACGAATGTTGTTGGGTCGCCGTCAACGGCATGTGCAGGTGTAACGCAACTGGATACTAACAACACTCCAGCTGCAATTTGGTTTAGTTTTATATTTTTCATTATTGCGCCTCTTATTCACACAAGATTAACAATATAGAATTCCTAGCTAAACAATCTATTGAATACGTATGCATTGGTTTTACTAACAAGTAGCTGTGCTAAGAGTCAGCATAAACACCGAGTAGTATTTAAATTTCAGCAGTGAATGAGCATCTCAAGCAACTGAAGCCATGCACACCATGTGCGACAACAATTAAATTGCAATTAACAAATTAATAT
>NZ_JAKEVK010000186.1:0-9298 GCF_022398435.1 Pseudoalteromonas sp. Isolate6
GTCTTATGACAACAATAATATATAAACATAGCCTGATCGCCGCTGCTGTTCTAGCAGCGGTAGCAACTAACTCAGTAACAGCCGCAACAGATGAACAAGCAGAAGAAATAGAACGTGTTGAGGTGACAGGATCTCGTATTAAACGTATCGCCATTGAGGGTGTGACCAATGTCCAAAGTCTCTCTTCCGCTGATATGGTCAGAAGTGGTTTTAACACAGTTTATGACGCACTGAGTAGTATTTCCGCTGCTAGTGGTGCCGTTCTCGGTGAAGTAGAAACTGGCTCCTATACGCCTGGTGCCAAGGAGTTAAACCTGTTAGGCGTTGGACCTGAGTACACACTTATTCTAGTTAATGGCAAGCGCTTGGCCTATTACCCAATGCCTTACGGTGGCCAAACCAATTTTGTTAATCTCGATATGTTGCCAACGGCGATGGTTGAGCGCATCGATATTCAATCCGGCGGTGGCTCTGCAATCTATGGTTCAGACGCAATGGCTGGAGTAGTCAATATTATTACCAAAAAAGGTATGGACGAGCATGTCGTTGAAGCATTCTACGGCCAGGATACCTATGGTACGGGTGATAAAAAAGGCTTGTCGTTTGTTGGTGGTTTTGAGCAAGACGACTTTACGTTTGACTACTCGCTAGAATATAAAACGGAAGAGGCGCTGACTGGTGCCGACAGACCTTTTCATGACAGTGTTTGGGATAATCCAGACCCAACAAACAAACGAGAACTCAATCGTTCCATTACCGTATGGGCTGAGAACACTGAGTTCAAAAATCAATATTCAGCGCAGTACTGCAACACAGATGACAATCCACACCCGACTGCAGTTCAGCACTTTATTAGCCGCAATGACTACGGCCTAAGCTGTGGGTGGGATGAAACCGGTAATAATTTGCTCCGTAACCAAGTTGAAACCATGAGTTTGTATATCAACTCGGTGTACAGTATCAACGACGAACACAGCTTTTTTGTTAACGGATTTTATATCGACCAAGAAAAGAAAGGGGCACGAAATCCATTCTTCTTTGCTCATGCAGAGTCAATTCACGGATCCATGTTTTGGGATCCTGATATCAAAAATAAAGCTGGTGGCTACGGCGCTCCAGTTAAGTATATGTGGCGGATAGTGAATGATTCAGAATATACAAATGATGGTTTAGGTCGGGTATACGATGATAAATCTTATTCATTTAGTTTTGGTCTTGAAGGGGAGATAGCAGATTACTATTACTCCGTTGGCTTCAGCCGTTCACAATACGATTTCTCTGATAGGTACTTGCACCACACGGTTGAAGGAAATAACTGGCTAAAAGGACCAAAGTTGGGAGAGGTTGATGGTATGCCAATCTACCGTCCAAATTACCAAGCTTTTTTTGCGCCTCTGACCCAAGACAATATGTATAACATGGCTGATTGGGCAACCTACGATGGCTTGTCGTTTAATGAAACCCTAACTGCAGATCTGTCTGGGGATTTATTTGAATTGCCAGCAGGATTTGTGTCTTTTGCAGCGTATATTGAGCTGATGAAAGAAGGGACGAGCGCGACGCCAGATAGCAGAATATTAAATAAAGAATTTGTCGGTCTAACAGGTGTTATCACCGATGGTGAACGTAACCGTTATGCAGCTGCGACAGAATTTATGATCCCTATTACTGAACAGATCTCTAGTGAAATAGCGCTGCGTTATGACCACTATGATGATATTTCTGATGTTGGTGGGGCATTCACTTATCAAGTCGGTTTTAAGTATTCTCCTACTGACGCGCTGATGCTAAGAAGTGCGTATGGCACAACGTTCCGTGGTCCTAGCATGAGCTCAGTATATCAAGGGTTTGCTGGTAACTTTGGACGAGGCTCGGACAGAGTGATTGCAGATGCTTGTCTACGTTTTCAAACCACAGGGGATCCCGCTCAATATAATGCTGATGCATTAACTATCAGTTGTGCAGACTTAGACACAACAAATATCAACGAGCCAAAGCTAGATGCTGACTTTGAGACAATCTCGGCAGGCGACCCAACTTTAAAAGAAGAATCTGGTCATTCATTAACCTTTGGTCTTGTGTATGAGTATTCCCCTGAGCTGTCATTCAATGTTGATGTTTATGACATTGTCCTTAAAGATAAAATTACTCGACTTGGGTCTGGCGAAATTCTTGATAATGTCTGGAAGTGTGAAAACGGCCTAATCGATTCGTCTTCTGCTAAATGCGCCAATATGCAAGACAGAGTACAGCGTTTTGACCAAGATGGTTTGGCAACCGACTGGTTAGGAAACACGAAAAAAGGGTTACCGTACACCGCAGCTATTATCAGAGAAGGTTATATAAACGCCGCGGAAAGGCAGCATGGCGGCGTCAACTTTGGTGTGAAGGGCACGTATGAGTCAGAACTTGGTGAGTTTATTTATAAGCTTGACTACAGCCATGTTTTAAAGAAAAAAGAAAAGCTTCGTCCCGAAGATCCGCTTGAAGATGTGCTAGACAGTCAAGATAACTATAACTTCAAAGATATGGCATCGTTTAACCTGACTTGGCAGTTGGAGAAGACCGCAATTTCATGGCAGGTAAATTATAAAGGAAAAAATTGGAACGGTGCTGATTTTGGTCAAAGAGAAAAGTTACCAGCATGGATAAAGCATAACCTAACCATTGGTCACTATATCAATGACAACACGCGAGTGATGTTTACGGTTCAAAACTTATTAAATGCAATGCCACCTCAGGACGCCTCGTTTAGAAGTTACCCATTCTATAAAGCGGGTAATTACGATACGAACGGGCGCGAGTTCTTGCTAAAAGTTAACTACCAATTTTAATAATAAAGGGTAACGAAATGAGAAAATTAATGCTATCAGCGGTGGCAATGGCCGTTGCTGCAACACTAATAGGCTGTAATGATGGGTCTGAATTTGTTGAACGTGATAAGCCTGAACAAACTCAATCATCCGGGCAGCCAGACTCTGGCGCATTGCGTAATATCACCTCAGATACTGGGGTTGAGATTGAGGCTATTCTAGCGGATGGTGTACAGGCCTCGCCCGCAGGTGAAAGTGTCGACAAACTTATCGACGCTAACACAAGCACAAAATTCCTCGCTTTTGCGCCAAACGTTACTGTAGTGTTTAAAGCCGCGACAGAGATTGAACTTAGGGAATATAGCTTTACATCAGCAAACGACGAGGCGAACCGAGATCCAAAACAGTGGGTCGTATATGGCTCAAATGATAAAGCAGAGTGGGTTGAGCTGGACTCAAGAGCGGGAGAAGTATTCTCTGCTCGAGGACTGACTCGCAATTTTGAATTGGCCGAAAGCGGCGAAAAGTATCGCTACTTCAAATTTGATTTAGTACATGGTGGTACGGATAGCTATGGTGCTGATATTACGCAGCTAGCGGAACTCGAGATCAAAACGGTATCGGATATTCCTATCGTCGCATTTAATGCGACAAACACGACTCCTGAAGTCTCTGAGTATATTGTTTTTGGAGATGAGTCGTTGGTTAATCCGACTCACTGGCAGTGGACATTTGAAGATGGTATTCCTGCAACAAGTACAGAGCAAAATCCATTGGTTAAGTTTGAAGCATTAGGGCCAAAAACCATTACACTGGTTGCGAGTAACGACAAAGGGGAAGCGACATTAGTTCAGCAAGACTTTATCCGTGTGTGGGATCCAGCCTCGCCATGGGCAGGGTTTCCAGAGCCTGTAATTGAAGTGAAAAAAGAACTACCAGAGCACCCAGGACAGTTGGCGCTTGAACGTGCGGTCCCAGACCTAAATACCCTTATTCATGAGATCTCTTTGAAGATTGCCAAGCGCTTGTTTAATAATGTAACCGAAATCAACGTTTTTGAGCACGTTACTTTTATTACCGGGGACTTTGATGCGCCTGCATCAAAGGCAGATGAAGGCAAAGTTATGGAGCTTAGGTTTGATGTTAAGCACATCGCCAACCTAGAGGGTCTTGGAGATGAGGCTATTCGTAACGAAGTCATTGGTGTGCTGTGGCATGAGCTGACTCATGGCTACAATAATGTTCCGGCAGAAGGAGAATATCGTCCGGGCACGGATTATCATACCTACCTTGAAGCGCTGGCTAACTTTATTCGAATAGATGCTGGTTACTTAGAGCATAGACGCGCTGGAGTTCGCTGGATGGAGCACTACAATGTTGATGCTTACGATCAAACAGCATTCTTCTTTGAGTGGGTAGAAAACAGTCATCGTAACACCGATTTTATCCGCAAGTTTAATGCGGCAGCAAAAACGCTTGATCCGTGGAGTTTAGACACCGCTTTTAAATCTATATTTGGTGAACAGCGTGGCATTGATGCGGTATTTGAAGAGTATCAAGTCTACCTTGCAAGCATCGGTAAGTTACCACCAGTACCACTTGGGTATCAGAACTTTGCACCCACTAGCACTCAGGTAACAACAAACGGAACCGCACTTGTGCCTTTTAATGAGGGGGCAGATAAGCTTAATGATAGAAATATTACCTCTAAATTTAATGTGGTGTTGGAAGCCCCTGCTTGGCTTGCACAATATGCACCTGACTTGTTGCCGATAAAACAGGTTGATAAGGCCCAGGTTAACTATGTGTTTGACAGCGCTAAAACAGCAAAATACTACTCATTAGCGACAGCGGGAGACAACCCTCATCGCTTTCCTAACGCGTGGCAGCTACAGGGCTCAAATGATGGTACGAATTGGATTACACTAGATACTCAACAGTTCAGCGAACTACCTAATACGATGGAATACTATAGCTTTGCTATCGAGAGTCCAAATGCGTATACCCATTATCGTTTGGAACTTGAGCATACCCGTGAAGGCGGTGGAATTGGCGGCGCTAGCGGACGCCTAATTCAGCTAGGCGAATTCTCATTGTGGGAAGCAAAAGAATAGCTTTTTAGTTAAAAGGTGGGCAATGCCCACCTTAAAAAGTGCTTATTTTGACTTTTAACGTTTCTTCTTCTTTTTACCTTGAACCGCTTTAAATCGCGGATTAGATTTACAAATTACGTAAACCCGACCACGTCTTTTTACGACTTGACACCCCGGTCTATTTTTAGCGCTTTTGAGTGAGCTCAGTACTTTCATCTGGTTTATCCTTTTTTAGTCGCAAGGTTTTTAAAGCGGCGGTTAAATTGTGCAACTCGACCATCACTTGCCACCAACTTCTGTTTACCTGTATAGAAAGGGTGAGATGCACTAGAGACGTCAATTGGGAAGTAAGGGTAAGTCTTACCGTCTAGTTCAACAGTTCTGTCCGATTTAATGGTTGAACCGACAATAAAGTATTTATCAACCGATGTATCATGGAAGGCAACAAGTTGATAATCAGGGTGGATATTTGGTTTCACGACAACGACTCCTAAATAATGTGTTGTTATACTGTATCAATATAAATTAAATAAAAACTATTCTCAACAACTAATTTGTTGTTGCCGCCATTTAGTGCGATACGCCTAATTTGTCAACGCATGCGGAACTAAACTGAGTGCATCTTGACCAGTTGATTAAAAGGGGCTTACTTTCCTTAAAATTGCCTGATATAACTAGTTCTAGATAGTTTCTCAAGTAGTCATGTTGGTGTTGGCCCTTAACCGGAATAGTAGCGAATAGACTTTTTTGGAATATAGCTATCGATGTAAGCCTGTTGGTTTGATAGATATGAGATAAAAGAGTGGGTTCAATTGAGGTTAATGGTTAATAACCTTAACTAGATGAGAGAGGTCTAGCAAATAATTAAAACCTAGTACGTTCGCGAAAGTACTTTGTTCGCCAACGCAATACAGATATAGAGCATYTATTATGGATAAACATGCTGAGTTAGATAACTCAATTTTGGCTAAGCTTCAAAGTAGCGATGACAGCGCCTTACAGCAAGAGTTAGACACACTCTCGTGTACACATAGTGACATAGTGACACTACTGGCGCAGTATCAAACACTCAGTGAGCAAGATGATGAACTATTCGATGCTTGGTACGACAGCTTATGTAAAGATCAGTTAAAGGTCTTAAAAGCATTTGAGATAATTCGTGCACACATCGAACAACAAATATAAGTAAGCATAGATTGTCTGGCAGAACTGTTGTGCGCCAGACAACAGATTATTTGATTGATAAGTCGTACTTACTAATCAATTGGTCAATGTATCGAGTGCGTAGCGACTCTGTTTGCTCAGCTTGAGTATTGGCCGCTAGCGCTTTGTTTAGTAGCTTCATGGCGTTGTGTACTTGACTACGCTGCTCTGGAGCAATACTACTTGCGGTTCTTGCTTCTGTGATATCGTCGATAATCGCTCGGCCTAGATCAATATAAAGCGCTTCCTCTACTAGACCATTTTGGCTGATCACCCCATATTTGCCACATAAAAACTGTTGCCAAACTTGTTGTACATGCTCTGTGAGGTCATCACTAAAACTTGGATCTTCGGTATAAAAGCCTTTTTCAATACACTTTGCCAATGCATCACAGTAGCGTTGTTGAAACAATTCAAATGCAGTACTTGATTGGTCAACTTTGTGCTTCAACAATAGCTGTCCCCAGTTTAATAAACCACGAGCATAAAAATCGGTGTATTCTTCACACTCGTAAAGGCCAAAGTAAGAGCTACACTTAATTTGGTTCTGAATGCTGTAACTGGGATTGGGAAATAGACTCATTTGTTGCCAATCAGACAGTTGTTCTTCAGATATCTTTAAGCTGCTGCTCAGCTCAGCCGTGGTATAAAAGTGCGTATTTAAAAAATGTGTCAGTCCCATAAAATAAACTGGATAAATATACAGTAATTGAGATTCTGCTGGATCTTTACGCAAATAACAAGCGCTGAGTGTAAAATTCATTGGTTTTAATTGATTTACTGGGTTTAATGGGTCGGATCTCAGTCATATTTATGGTAAAAATGGCTGTCAACTGGAAGAGTAATAGAAAGACCATGCATCAAATTCAATCAATAAAAAAAGCGAGTTTAATTACCGCGATCAAAACACCTTACACTATGGCGGGTGAAATTGACTTAGATACCTATGACAAGCTTGTTGAAGCGCAAATTGCAGCGGGCGTTGATGGTATTGTCGTTGCTGGGACAACTGGCGAAGGGCAATTGATGAATTGGGAAGAACACCTAATGCTGATTGCCCACTCGGCAAATAAGTTTGGTGATAAGCTGCTAATCGTCGGAAATACTGGCAGTAATAATACCCGCGAAGCAAAAAAAGCAACGGAATATGGCTTTGCATCAGGGATGCACTGCGCACTGCAGATCAATCCGTACTATGGTAAAACTTCAATTGCGGGAGTAAAAGCGCACTTAAACGAAGTATTGGAGATCGGCCCGGCTTTCATCTACAACGTACCGGGCAGAACTGGACAAGATCTAACACCAGATATTATTGAGCCACTAGCAGGTCATAAACATTTCGTCGGCATGAAAGAATGTGCGGGTGATGAGCGTATCGCGCACTATGAAGCGAAAGGCATTGCGTGTTGGTCAGGTAACGACGACCAAGCTCACGATAGCCGCCATAACAGCCAATCTCACGGTGTTATTTCAGTTGCTTCAAACATCATTCCGGGCTTATTCAGACAACTGATGGATACGCCTAACCAAGCGCTTAACCAGTCACTGCAACCGTTAATGAACTGGCTCTTCTGCGAACCAAATCCAATTGCTATCAATTCGGCTTTGATTATGACAGGCGCGGTCAAACCGGTATTTAGGTTGCCTTATGTACCACTGTCGCAAGCACAGCAAAAAGAGGGGATTGAACTCCTTTCTCAGTTAAAAGAAAGTGACTTTGTCGGCTCGACACCAAAATTAATTGACGAAACCTTGCTTAAGTTTTGTTAAAAGTCGGTTTGTCATTTATAATCTGCGACCGTTTTTGACTCGGTCGTAGGTTATTATGGCAACGTTTTCTTCATTTAGTTTCGCACAGCCTCTTTTAGATGCGCTGCAAGACATCAATTTTCATACATTAACGCCAATTCAACAGGCGGCTATCCCAGCTGTCCGTCAAGGTAGTGATGTGCTCGCAACAGCGCAAACTGGAACTGGGAAAACCGCAGCTTTTGCCTTGCCTATCATCCAAAAATTGCTTGAGGCTGAAGCACAGTCGACGCCAAGAGCGTTGATTTTAGCGCCAACGCGTGAGCTTGCCGAGCAAATCGCCAACAACTGTGCGACATTTACAAAGTACACAGACTTAAAAGTGCAGGCACTATTTGGCGGGGTTAACGCCAATGGCCAAGCTGAGCGCTTAAAGCAGGGCGTGGATATTTTAGTAGCGACCCCTGGGCGCTTGTTAGATCATATCCGCTTAGGTAATGTCACGTTAAGTAACGTTAAACATTTAGTCTTAGATGAAGCCGACCGCATGTTAGACATGGGCTTTATCACCGACATGCAAAAAATCATTGAGCTGGTGGATAAACAAAAGCAGCTATTGTTGTTTTCTGCAACTTTCCCGTCGGCAATGAAACAGTTCGCGAAACAAGTCTTGGATCACCCTAAATTAATCCAAGCGACGCCTGAAAATAGTACGGCCGACACGGTTCGCCACGTTGTTTATCCAGTTAAAGAAGAACGTAAGCGCGAGTTACTATCAGAGCTTATCGGGACCAAAAATTGGCAACAAGTGCTGGTGTTCGTCAATATGAAAGAAACCGCAGACAAGCTAGTTGAAGAGCTAAAGCTGGATGGCATAGATGCAAATGTATGTCATGGCGATAAAACTCAAGGCGCTCGTCGTCGCGCTTTAAGAGAGTTCACCGAAGGCAAAGTACGCGTGATGGTTGCAACCGAAGTCGCAGCCCGCGGATTGGATATCGTTGGTCTGCCACGTGTGGTTAACTACGATGTGCCTTATCTTGCCGAAGATTATGTTCACCGCATCGGAAGAACTGGTCGTGCTGGTCAGTTTGGTTATGCGATCACCTTTGTAAGCCGTGAAGAAGAATCTGATCTTATTCATATTGAGCAGTTAATCGAGCAGCAAATTTCACGCTATTATCTGCCAGGCTACGAAGTGGCAAACCGTGAAAGACTGGTTGAAACAATCCAGAAGAAACCAGCGCATCAACGTCGTAAGGCGCGGGTGAATAAGCCTTCGAATCAAGCCAGTGCAGAAGCAAGATTAAAAAACCGCTCTCGTATTGCAAATGTACGTAAGCAGCAAAAGAAGAAGTAAGATTGTTTTTTTGCTTTATTTACAACGCCAGCTAGCACGCTGGCGTTGTTGTTTTTAGCCAATGTGGCGTACAATAGCGA
>NZ_JAKEVK010000187.1:0-9233 GCF_022398435.1 Pseudoalteromonas sp. Isolate6
ATATTATGATGCGTAATTCAATCACTTTGATTTACATAAAATAATAATGAAAACAGGATGTCTTATGCTTGGCAAGTTTACCACCCCACTAACAAAATTAGTCGACAAGTATCTACCCGATCCATTTGTGATTGTACTTTTACTCACTTTTTTGGTGATGGTACTCGCCACATTGTTTACGCCGGCAACGCCTGTCATGGTGCTTGAGGCATGGGGTAATGGTTTTTGGAAGCTACTTACTTTTGCGATGCAGATGTTGTTAGTTTTGTTATGTGGTCACATGCTTGCCGTTACCCCTCCAATAGCAAAAGCGCTAGGCCGTATCGCAGGCCTAGCTAAAACTCCCTCTCAAGCAATTATACTCACCACCTTTGTTGCGATGAGCGCCAGCTGGCTAAATTGGGGATTTGGCTTAGTAGTCGGGGCTTTGTTTGCAAAGGCCATCGCTCGAAAAGTGAAAGTCGATTATCGCTTGTTAGTGGCTAGTGCTTACTCTGGTTTTGTTGTTTGGCACGCAGGCCTATCAGGCTCAGTCCCTCTGACTATCGCAACCCCGGGCCACTTTAGTGAAAAGAGCATCGGTATTATTACCACTTCAGAGACAATCTTTGCACCATTTAACCTGCTCATCGTACTCAGTATTTTTATCGTTTTACCACTTATAAATAAACTGATGCTGCCCAAAGATGATGACGCAGTTATTGTTGATAAAGAAAAGCTCATTGAACAAAGTAATGATATCAGTAACCGCGATACTCCGGCTGCAAAATTAGAAAATGCCTCATGGCTTGGTATGTTAGGAGGAGCACTCGGTCTTGGCTACTTGGGCTTTTACTTTATTTTAAATGCAGGCACATTGACATTGAATATCGTCATAGCCCTGTTTTTGTTCTTAGCCATGCTGCTACACAAAACCCCTGCAAATATTCTTAATAGTCTACAGCAAGCAATTCAAGGTGGTGCCGGTATCGTGATCCAGTTTCCTTTTTATGCTGGGATCATGGCTATCATGGTCGAAACAGGACTAGCGCAACAAATATCTCAAGGATTTGTTTCTATTAGCAGTCAATGGACATTACCGCTGTGGAGCTTTTTAAGTGCAGGCTTTGTAAATATATTTGTGCCTTCAGGTGGCGGCCAATGGGCAGTACAAGCACCAATTATTATTCCCGCAGCAGAAGCGCTTAATGCAGACATAGCCAGAGTCGCGATGGCAGTTGCTTGGGGTGATGCTTGGACTAACCTGATCCAGCCATTTTGGGCACTCCCGGTACTTGCAATTGCAGGCCTTAAAGCCAAAGATATTATGGGGTTTTGCCTAATACAATTGCTGGTAACAGGTGTAATTATCGCAACTTTATTGTTGCTGCCCCTGTAAGAAGGTGCGTAATGCACCTTCTTACACAGGTTAACTTGATAAAATTTTCATTGGTAAGCTTAGGATTGGATTCTCTGAATCAGCAAAATGCATCATCACCGCAACATGACCTGTAATAACAACTATATACATAATGGCGCTGACCACTTGCCCATATCGGTCTAGGGGTAATAAGTGACTGTAATTACGGCCACGCCACTCGATCAGGATTTCAAAACTACCAATCAAAATGAATATTACCAGTAGGATTAAGCCAAAGGTGTAACTTATCCAAAGGCCGAATAATACCCCAGCCATACACGCCAATAACCCCACCCAAGAGCGCATTGAAAAGCTTATGCTTTTTAGAACATGCCCACCATCTAACGGCAAAATGGGTAGTAAATTGAATAAGTTCAACAGTGCACTTAATACTGCAACACCAGCAAAGATTTCCATCTCTGTCGCGTAATATAACACCACTCCAAGGATTGAGGTTATCAACCCAAATGCCGGTCCCATCAACGAAATAACTACATCTTGCCAGCGGGTCGTGATCTTATCGTCACTTACAGCCAGTCCACCAACGAAAGGGATCAAATAGATGCCTTTTGTTTTAATCCCAAAATAGCGCATAGCGCGGACGTGGCCATATTCATGAACGACTAAGCAAGCCACAAGCATAAGCGCAAACTGCCAAGAAAATAGCCATGCGTACCCTGCCACGGACGCGCCAGCCAAGGCAGCTTTAACCACTTTGGCACTTTTAAATAACTTTAAGCCCAATGCCGCCAAACCAAATAAGCTGCGTTTTTCTTTAGGTGTTTCAGTGCTCACTTCAAGCCACTGAAGTTCAGCTCCATTTACTGCAATCCCAAGTAACCCCTGAGGTAACTGCTCTGTATTTACCGCCAGTGCTTGTCCATCAATGGTCGCTAAAATGCCATTATGTTGCTCTTCAAAGGTAATCGCTTGCTGCTCGACAAAAAGCTGTACTACTTGTTGTTGGTTAAAAAAGATAGATACCGCTTTGTCCGCTAGCGAAAGCTCGACTCTATTCATATTCAGATCCAAAGGTCATTTGGGGCATTATCGCTAAAAGCGTCCGCTTCATAAAGTGCTGCCGAAATCTGAATTAGAAAAATGCAGGTAAAGTGTCATTATTGCGCTTCAAATTGAGTAAAAATCACCTTTTAAAGCGTTTTGAGATTTGAGCACTTTAAATTATTTGTACTAGACTTTAAGGAGGTAAGGTATACGAAGGAATTGTTAATGTCATTAGCAAAACATCGGATAATGGTAGTAGATGATTCACCCGCGATCCTAGTTGTAATGCAAGCTATTATGACTGAGCTTGGCATTGAGCATGTCACAACCTGCTCAAGTGCGGTAAACGCTGTAGAAAAAATACGGCAGACTCCTCATCAATTTGACGCCATTTTTACAGATCTCAATATGCCCGAAATGGATGGCATGGAGTTTATTCGCCAACTGGGAGAGCTAAGGTTCTCTGGCGGCATTATTATTATTTCCGAAATGGACGAGAAGATTATTGATCTAGCAACCAACCTTGCCAGACAGTCCAATGCACATCTTATCGGCAATATTTCCAAGCCCGTACAATTGGTTGATGTCGAGCGCATGCTCAAAAAAATGGAGACATATACCACTGTAAAACGTAGCCGCATTGAAAAGGTGACCGAAAGCGATCTTTTGCATGCCATTAGTCACAACGAAATTACACCTTACTATCAACCAAAGGTTCACCGTGGTGACAAAAAGATAAAAAGTGTCGAAGTGCTAGCCCGTATTGTGTCTAAAAATACCGAGCAGGTCATTTTACCTGACCATTTCATTGGCGTAGCCGAAGATACAGATCTAATCAACATCATTACTTTCCAGCTTTTTGAAAAGGCGACGGATGAATTCAAAGCAATCAAGTCTGAGCTTAATTATCCGATTAAAATGGCCTTTAATTTATCGCCTGTGCAATTAAATGATCTGAGCTGCCCAGATAAACTGGCACTTATTCTAGAAATAAACCGCTTAAAGCCTAGTGATATCATTTTAGAAATTACTGAAAATCAACCGATGAATCAGTCTATTCAACTGGAAACAATGAACCGGTTACGGATCCGGGGATTTGATATTTCTTTAGACGACTTTGGTACTGGATTTACCAATATTCAGCAATTAAAGTCTTTGCCGTTTACCGAGATCAAAATCGACCGCTCTTTGATAACCCATGTGGAATCCGATCGCTTTTCACAGGTACTTATCGACAGCTTAATCGACATCGCACAAAATCAACAGTTAGACATAGTAGCTGAAGGTATAGAGCGGATTGAAGAGCTACAATACCTTGACCGCTACAAGCATAGCCTGTTAATGCAGGGCTTTTTAATCAGTAAACCTAAACCACTAACAGACCTAGTAGGGTGGATACACTCTTGGCAGCGTATGATTAATTCGAACCCTTAACCTCTGGAGAGGGTGTTTCCTCTCCGTCGCTTTGTGCTTCAGGCGTTTCTCCAGCTTCGTCACTGTCTTCAATCAAATTATCATGATTATCTACGCGCTCTCGCCACTTTTGCTTAGCTGCTGCCTGCATATTGGTAGTTTGCTCTCGCTCATCAACAATATCCATTCCCATTAATGATTCAAGCAAATCTTCTAATGTCACTATACCTTGTACATCGCCATATTCATCAATAACAAGCGCAATGTGTAGACGCTTTGCCAGTAACGCTTTGAATAGCTCTGGCGCAGCTAGCGTTTCTGGTACGGTGTAAAGAGGTCGCGATAGCTTACCAATTTTATAGTCTTCTCCAAGCCTATGATAAGCAAGCATAATGTCATTCTTATGTACAAAGCCGATGATGTCGTCTGTATTTTTATCAAATACCAACACCCGAGAAAAAGCAACCGAGCCATGTTCAGACAAATACTCGTGCACTGTCATATCTTTATGCACCTTAAATAACACCGTTCTCGGTGTCATGATGCTTTCTAGTTTGGCATGACGAAAACGTAATAAACTACGAATGGTTTCAGTCTCGTCCTGATGCAGTGCACCAGCTTCAGAGCCTATTTCCGCCATCGCTTCGATTTCTTGACGAATATAGTGAGCCTCATCTTCTTTACGGCCTATCACTTTTGTTAACTGATCCGACATCCACACAAATGGCTTTAAAATTCGAACTAACCATATCAACGCGCTTGAAACAATCGGCGTTAGTCCGCGCCAATAAGTCGCTCCCAAGGTCTTCGGAATGATTTCTGATAGAACCAACACCAGCAGTGTCATCACTGCCGACGCAATACCGACAGCTGCATCTGAAAATACCACTGCAGCTTGCGCTCCAACACCTGCCGCACCGGCAGTATGTGCAACTGTATTTAACGTTAAGATAGCCGATAAAGGCTGATCGATATTGTCTTTTAGGCGCTGAACTCGCGACGCTAATGCATCGTTTTCTTGCTTTAAGATCCCTATATGACTTGGCGTAATACTGAGCAGCACCGCTTCCATCACTGAACAGATAAAAGAGATCGCTATTGCCAAAAACATGTAGGTTAATAAAAAAACCAAGTAAATTCTCCTCTTAATTCAACGCTAAAACATTACTTAAACACATTCGTTGCTTTGCTCTTCAACACAGACTATTAAATTTAGGACGTCTATCGCAGCAATACAACCAGTTCAAAATACTATGATATAGTTTTATCGTATAATTACCTACAATAGGCGCACATAAATGAAACTACGTACAGCCGTTACTCTACTATTTACGGCAGTCTCAGCACAACTTTCAGCAAGCCCATTAGACGAATCAAAAATACAATTTTTGGGTCCCATCGCAGGCGAATCAACAATAAAGCCAGCGGATACAGCTCATCGTGATGCAATTATTGAAAACCTGCTACCATCATTACAACAAGACGCCAAACAGGTAACGCTATTCAATAATGAAAGCAAATGGCAAGCACTGAATAAAGTATCTCAATTAACGATACCTGGACTGCAGGCTCTGAAATTTAATTTCACTACTCAACGTTTTGTCTCTGGCAAACTCAAGCTTGAGGGCATCGAGAAAGCCAAAGTATTTCTAAATGGAGAGCCGGTCTCAGGTGTTAAAGAAGTTCAGCTTGATGTAGTCAAGGGCGATCATCAAATCCTCGTTATCGCCGAGCAGGTAAATGACTGGAATAAGGTTGATCTTAGCTTTGAAGGTGAAGCAGCGCATGACATTATCACGCTGACAGAAAAACAAACCAAAGCGCTGTCTGCAAAGCAGTTGTTTGATGCTCCAACAGTGAGTGCTATCTCACTTTCACCTAACGGCGAATATTACATTTCTACCGTACGCCACTACGATGATGAAAAAGGCAACTCAGCAATCACCGAAACTGCTTTATATAATGAAGATGGTGACATGCTTTACAGTTTCGATGGTATGAGTGCAAATAGCTTTGCATGGCGTGATGACAGCAGCAAGCTCACTTATTTAAAAGATAATAAAGCTTACACCCTTGATGTAAAAACCTTTAAACGTACTCAAGTTGCTACTAAGCTCAATGGCGCAAATAGTATCGAGTTTTTTGATAATGATACGCTTATTTTTGCGTGGACCAACAGCGGCAAAGAAGAAGGCAAACTGACTAAACATTATCAAGGATTAGAAGATAGATGGTCATATGCCCGCACTCAATCGCAAATCTTCTTACTCGATATCAAAAGTGGGCTACTTAATCCTGTGACCGTTGGCGCACAAAGCCACAGCTTGGCCGACTTTGACGCACAAGCAAACACGGTTTTAGCAACGCGTAATAAGCAAGACTATGCGCAACCACCTCACATGCTGACGGAGTTGGTAGAAATCGATCTATCAAACAATCAGCAAAATGTCATTGGCCAATACCGTACATTTAGTGGTGCTCAATACACTAAAAATGGTATTTATGTAACTGCAGGTCCTGATTTTGCTGAAGGTGCGGGGCGCAACTTACCTGAAGGTATGCTCGCGAATAACTATGATGGTCAACTTTATTGGATAGATCGCAAAGGCAACAATGTAAAAGCACTGAGTAAAAACTTTGATCCAGCCATAGGCAGCTTTACCGTACTCAATAATGGCGATGTGGTACTGAAAGCGACTGACCAAGATCGTCAACAGCTTTTCTTTTTCGACGAAAGTAAATCTACTTTCAAACGCTTAAATACCGGACTGGATGTTGTCGCAAATTATTCAGTGTCTAGTGAACGTAATCCAGAGATCTTATTCACAGGAACTACGGCATCAACTCCACAGCAGTTAAAAACCATGTCTGCCTCAGATAAGCGAGCTGACACGCTCTGGGACTCAACAAATATCGCATACCAGAATGCGGAAATTGCCAATCTCGAAGAGTTTAATTTTACTAATACTGAAGGCGTGGAGATTAAAGGCCGTGTGTATCTACCACACGATTTAGACAAAGCTAAAAAATACCCAGCACTTGTTTATTACTACGGCGGCACTTCTCCAGTGACTCGTGGCTTTACAGGGCGTTACCCCTTTAACTTATGGGCAGCAAAAGGCTATGTGGTTTATGTCTTGCAACCAACCGGTGCGACGGGTTTCGGTCAGAAATTCTCAGCAGAGCACGTCAATGCTTGGGGTGAACACACTGCTAATGATATCATCATGGGTACCAAAGAGTTTGTGAAAGCCTACCCTTTCGTTGATGATAAGCGTTTAGGTAATTTAGGTGCTTCTTATGGCGGCTTCATGACTATGCTGCTAACAACAAAAACTGATTTGTTCTCAGCTTCTATCTCACATGCTGGTATTTCTAATATTACCTCATACTGGGGCCAAGGCTGGTGGGGTTACTTGTATTCTGGCGAGGCTTCAAAAGGAAGTTTTCCCTGGAACAACCCAGCACTTTACTCACAGCATAGCCCGGTATTCAATGCGGACAAAGTAACAACACCATTACTGTTAATTCATGGCGACGCAGATACCAATGTGCCGCCAGGTGAAAGCCATAATATGTATACCGCCTTGAAGATCCTTGGCCAAGATGTTGAATTGGTCGAATACAAAGGCGCAGATCACCAAATTTTGGCTCGTGACCAGCGTTTCCATTGGTGGAACACCATGCTGGCTTATTTCGACAAACATTTAAAGCAAGAGCCACAGTGGTGGGAACATCTATACGGTAAGTAATCAACGCTAGGCGGCACTCTGTGTCGCCTTTTTTTGTTTAGTGAAGCAGCAATCAAACATATCATTGTATATAATTTAACAATAAAATTAAGTTCCCTCTTGATCGAACTAGACTGTCAGGTTAACGTGCCAGATATAGAGTTGTAAGAAATCGTTTCATACACTTCCAAGCAGCGATCTCTGAGTGTTATATTAACGACAATTAAACAACAATTAACAGTGAAAACATGAGCATAAAGGTTTTATTAGTTGAAGATGATGAACTCTTAGCAAAGCGGCTGTGTAGTCACTTTGAAAATACTGAGTTTAGTATCACTGTAGACAATACGGGTGCTACTGCACTTGAGCTTATTCAATCTCAAACCCAAAACCCATTTGTACTTGCCATTGTTGATGTTGTGTTACCCGCCACTGATGGCCTACAGCTCGCAAAAGAAATTAATACCTTATCGGATCTCGGAGTGATCATGCTTTCCAGCCGGGACTCTCAGGCCGATAGAATAGCGGGCCTTGCGCAAGGTGCTGATGACTACGTCTGTAAGCCTGTTGATACGCTTGAGCTTGAACTGCGTATGCGTGCCTTATACAAACGTTTAGTTGGTAATAAAGACGATGAATCGGAAGAGTTTATCGAATATGCTGACTTTAAACTACATCCTGATAATCGTACCTTAATTAATCAACATGGTATTGAATCTCGACTTACCGAAGCAGAGCATAAAGTATTAATTTGTCTTATTTCTAATGCAGGAAGGGCAACATCCAGAGAGCGTATTTCAGAAGACATTGGGCAACCTGATTGGAGCCCAAGTGACAGAACGGTTGATGTATTAGTTGGCCGACTACGCAAAAAACTCGGCGATGAAAAAGAGCAAAAACGCATTGTGACGGTTCGTGGTAAAGGCTATATGTTGTCGGCTTAACCTTTACCAATAATACACTCCCTATCTATTGAAATGCTGTTAGCTAATACTGTGTTAACTGAGCTAATAACCTCTCCAGCGCGCGATAACTAAGTGCTTCCTTTAAATGTGATAAGCTAATATTAGGTGTCGAGCTCAGATCCGCTATGGTACGTGCAACCTTGATTATTCGATGATATGAACGTGGTGATAGCTTTAGTTTTTCTGCAGCCTTTGCTAGAAATAAGCGTTCAGCATCAGCAAGATAGCAGATATGATTTAGCTCTTTTACACTCAGTTGATCGTTACATTTTCCCTGACGTGCTAAAGCTGCTTTATAAGCCTGCTCCACCCTAGCCCTTATTGTCGTGCTAGACTCTCCATCGCTCTGGGATTGTAGCTCTTCTGTTTTTAGACGAGGTAATTCTACCTGTAGATCTATTCGGTCTAAAAATGGACCTGAAATCTTAGCCAAATAGCGCAATACTTGATCTGGAGACGCTCTTTTATCAGTGTAACAACCTGTAGGGCTGGGATTTAATGCTGCGATCAGTTGAAAGTTTGCAGGGTAATCAACTTGCCGAGCTGCGCGCGAAATCGTTACCATGCCCGTTTCCATCGGTTCACGTAATGAGTCCAGCACCTTCCTATCAAATTCTGACACCCCTCACTCTATTTGAGAACCTAACTTCGAATTATCATTATTTTAGAATTACTAAAGTCGCTTTTCATGATAATACAATTCATATTAAATGATAGTAG
>NZ_JAKEVK010000188.1:0-9214 GCF_022398435.1 Pseudoalteromonas sp. Isolate6
GAATAATAATAAGACTTAAAAGTCGAAGGGAGAAGTGTCCAGTTGTGACGCTCAGATTAGTAGGCGGTAGAGAGTGATCTCTGCCGCCTTTTTATTTGGTTGCCTCTATTATACCTGATACAATAGCCGCCTTATTAAACAATCACTGTTGACCGTTGCAAGATTCAACTCTATTCAGTTGTGGCCTGTGCCAAGGTAATCAGCTTGAAACCTACCATCAAGACAAATATCGACTGTACTGGCAATGTCAAACCTGCCAGTTGGTGATGGTTGATCCCAAGTCGAGATTAACACCAGCTCAAGAAAAGGCTATTTATGATAGCCATGAAAACGACCTGGCCGATGAAGGCTATCGTCGCTTTCTAGCACGAGTGGCGGATCCACTGTTGGCACGTTTGGTGACACCAAGCCAAGGCTTAGACTTTGGCTGTGGGCCTGGGCCGCTGCTTGCAAAAATGCTTGAAGAAGCAGGACATCAGGTAGCTTTGTTTGACCTGTACTATGCTAATGATGCCAGTGTACTGAGTCGTCAGTATGACTTTATCGTGAGCACAGAAGTGGTAGAACATTTAGCAGAGCCTGCAAAAGTATTAGCGCAATTGTTAGCACTCTTAAAAGTGGGTAAACCGCTGGCCTTGATGACCAAACTTGTCATCGATAAAGCACGCTTTGCGAATTGGCACTATAAAAATGACCTAACGCACATTTCATTTTTTAGCCGGGAAAGTTTTGCGTATTTTGCCGCGCAGCAGGATTGTGATTTAGAATTTATTGGGAATGATGTCATCATTCTCACCAAGCGTAGTTAACGCGAGAATTTTGGATAACCAATTATGACTAGAAAGAAAAAGACACGTAAAGTTGCAGCCAATGGAACACCAAGGCTGAGTAAAGAAAAGCTACAAGCGTTACGTGCACTAAAAGAGCAGCGTAGCAAAAAAACCAAAGGTAAAAAGCCAGGTTCTAGAAATGCACCTGAGATCCTAGCGAAAGAGCAACCAAACACGTCGACCAATAAAGATCCGCGTGTTGGTAGCAAAAAGCCAATTTCTTTGGTTGCAGAGCCACAACCGGCTAAGTCGAATACCCAGCCTGAGATGAAGCGTCATCTGCAACCACAAGTTCAGTTAACTACGGCGATAGAAACGCTTACTCCAGAACAAGAGCTAGAGCAGTTAGAAAATGATGAACGTTTGATGGCGCTACTTGAACGCCATGAGCGCGGTGAACTGCTAACAGGAAAAGACGCCAAGTATTTTAATCGCGGCATTGCGCGTCATCAGGAGCTGTGTGAGATCTTAGGTATTGATGATGAGTTTGAAGAAGGCGAGATGTTAGAAAATGATCCAATGGATCAGTTTATGAGTAATGATCTAGCAAATGAATGGTTAGACGACGACTTTGAGGAAGATGATAAGTAATGAATACTGCATGGATCATCGCAATCATTATTGGTGCCCTGATTATTGCTGGACTGGCGTTTTACGCGGGTAAATTACTATGGCAGCTGAAGGTGCAAAAAGAGCAGATTGCCAAACATCGCGAGCAAAAAGCTGCTGAGCTCGAAAAGTCACGCCAGAAGCGCAACGAAAAAATTGCGGATAGCGTTAACTTACTCGCGCGCGCGATGAAAGAAAAACAATGTGAATATTCTGAAGGATGCTTACGAGTTTGGGTGCTTATTTCGCAATATAGTTTTGATGAGGAAGTTGACTTACAGCAGAGTTACCCTGGTGTTTATCAGATGTATGATGAAGTCAAAGAAATGCCAACTCATGATGCGCGTAAGAAGTATTCTAAAAAAGAGATTTTCAAAATGGATAGCCAGCGTTGGCGTGCTGAAGAGCGCCTAGAAGCGGAGATCTTACAGGACTGCGAAAAGCTGATAGCGCGCTTTAAAGCGGCTGCTGGTAGTGAAAACGTTGTGTTTCAGTAAGCTGGCTTGTGAAAATGGGTAAGTGAATCCCTATTCAAACTTCAGATTAAACGCCCCAAGTGGGCGTTTTTAGTTATAAATGAGAAATTTTTAACCCAATTAGCGTCAGATTTACTTCTTCAAATCGTGTAAGTATTAAGTCAAATAGGTATGATTTTACTGTGCGATATATTCACATTCGGTCAGCACTAAGGCGTTTTTGCATTGGTAATATACTTCCACTTGTTGTCCTTCGCTTAAATCATCGTGTAGCGTTTTCATCAAAGTGAAAATAAGTTTCTTGTCATCAAACTGACTCAGTTTGACTGCATCAAAGCCAAAGAACTTTTGTACCGTACTATAAAGTGCCTTAAATATGCTTTCCTTGGCTGAGAAAATAACCGTCAATGGACAGTGCACTTGCTCGCCAAAAAGCGCAAAAACTTCAACTTCTTCAGGATGTAAAATTTGTCGTTGTAGTTCGATTTCCTGCTTCGGTTTCATATCTCTTTCGATATCAATGCCTAAGCCTTTCACGGCGATATCATCTGTAGCAATCGCAGCCGCAATCCCTCGAGTATGGGTGATACTGGCAACAATATTAGCAGGCCAGATAGGGGCACGATCGGAGCCGTTAAGCAGCGTAAAGTCACCTTGTCCAAATTGTGCTAGGCAGGTTTTGGCGCATATTCGTCCCGCTAAAAACTCGGCTCGCCTTTTCGCTACCGCTTTATCAAGTGAAGCGGGCAGCAGTATATTTTGCTGTTCAAAGGAAAGCGCGTCAAAGCTGTCAGGATCAAACTGAATACAATGAAAATGGTGTGAGAGGTAGGGGGTAAATAGGTGACTCTGAGTACTTTGCAAAGCTGACTCCCGTTATTCATATCCATTATTAAAAGGCTGGTATTGCGCCTCTAATTCGCTTTGGACGCTTAGTGTGCATGAGCTAAGCGTCCATAGCAAGATATGAACGAGAGATTGAAAGTTATTTTAACTTACTCGCAACTGACACCAGTTGCAGAGCGAGGCTTGATACTTTTTCAGCAAGTTCTGGGTCTTTAATTTTACCTTGATCATCAAACGCATTAAATGCGCTAGGAACAGCCAATTGGTCTGCGAGTACTAAACTGCCAATGCCAGACAACACATCACGGACATGGTTTAGGCCGCGTAACCCACCTAAACCGCCTGGTGAGGCTGCATAGAGTGCGACTACTTTGTTTCTAAATGCGGGCACCGCACCTTGTTCTGTTCTAGATGCCCAGTCTATTGCGTTCTTGAGCACAGCAGTGAAAGAACCATTGTATTCTGGGCTTGCTAATAGAATACCATCGGCATCGCGTAGCTTGTCTTTTAAAAGCTGGGCACCTTTTGGTGTGCCTTGTGCTTCAAGATCTTCATCAAACATTGGAATATCTAAATCTTGTAACTTGATCACTTCTACTTCTGCACCACTTTCTAGTGCAAAGTTTGCCGCGGCTTGGATGAGTAATTGGTTGTAGCTGTCTTTTCTTAAACTGCCTGCTAGTGCGATAATTTTTGCTGTAGTCATCTTGCTGATACCTTATTTTGTTTCGTTAAAATGATAGTAGCAAAATTTTACTTGCACAAAACCGAAATAAACGCAAAGCTTTTGTGCATATATGCACAGAGGTAATTATGGATAAATTCACAGATTGGCAGGATCTTAAGGTCGCTTATACGGTCGCTAAGCTTGGCACCTTATCAGCGGCGGCTGAGCACTTAGAGATCCACCACAGTACGGTACTGAGGCGAATAAATAGCCTAGAGGAAGCCTTGGGGACGCGGTTATTTCACCGCCATGCCCGAGGTTACCAAGTAACACAGGCAGGAGAAAAGCTGCTTACGACTGCGAGTCAAATAGACGAGCGTTTGATGGAGTTGAGTACTTCTATTGTTGCTTCGGACAGCCAGCTCAGAGGTAAGCTATTAGTTACGACGGTCAGTGGTTTTATGGATATGCTGTCGGAGCCTTGTTTGACTTTTCAACAATTACACCCACAAGTGCAACTTGAAGTCATTCTCGACCAAAAGCGTTTACGCTTAGATCATGGGCAGGCGCATGTTGCGGTGAGGGCAGGGCCAAAGCCCGATGAGCCTGACTACATAGTGCAGCATCTAAATACCTTGGAAGCTGGTTTGTACGCGTCTTCTAGTTATATCAAGCGTATGGGGAGTCCCAGAACACTTGAAGCGTTACAAGCACATTACTTTGTCTCTGGTGTGGCCGGGTTTAATGCAAGAGTGCCATATTTCGCTTGGGTAGATGAGCATATTCCTGAGACGCAAGTGACGCTTAGGGTGTCTGAAACGTCAGACGCGTCGCGTGCCATAGTTAATGGTTTAGGTATTGGTGGGCTACAGCACGATGTAGCAAAACGTTACCCAGATTTACAGCCAGTGTTGCGTGATGAGTTAAAATGGTTAAGCCGAGTTTGGCTAGTTACCCATGTACTGGTTCACCGAACGGCCAAAGTACAGGCATTATGTGACGTGTTAAAGCGCCATTTTGCTAACCTGAACTGAGGTTAAGAGAATTACGGCTGGCGTTATTTTTCCAGCTTTTTGCAGCTAACCTTACTGAGCACGACATAGGTATCCTTTTTCGGGTAGTAGAGCACACACTGGGTGTCGCGAAGCTGCAAAATGAAACTCTCATAAGCGAGATTATGGGCGCCTAAAATTGGACTGCCATTGCCATCTAGGCTTTGGCCATGCTCAAGCAGTAGTGTTGGACTACGTTGAAAAGCGGTGCTTGCGAGAGTCGGTGGTACGCCGCCTTTGAGTTTTACTATAGCTTGCTTGAGTTGTGATAACACTTCGGGCGAAGATGTCGAGAGTACAGCCTCATTTACCGAAGTTGCTGCAGGCGTGCTATTGCACGCTTGCAGCAATAAAGCCAAAACGGTGATTTTCGCCGCTTTTAGTAGCGCCATTATTGCGACTCCTTAGGCTTCATCAAAATGGCATTTTCCCGCAGTGGATAAACTGGAAGCGTAACCGCATGCTCCTTATTTTGATACTGTGGCTGAGCGTTAGGCGCAAATTGCGCTACATTTGGGCAACGACCGGTATCTATATGCGTAAGTGCTGCGGCTAAGAGTCCTTCATTTTCACTGCCTAACGGTTCTGAGAAGTCATCTGCGACAATACAACCTGGCACTTGCGCGCTTAGGCCAATTTCGCCACTGCTCGAAGCGCCTGATGGGGTGAAGCCATCTGCGTAAGCGTCAAAGCCCTTCGCGTTTTCTGAACCAAATTGGATGGTATAGTAAACCGTGCCGCAGTTTTGCGCGGGTACAAAGCCATAGGGCTTGCCTCGAGTGGTACCGCCGATCAAAAATACGTCAACATCAATGCCGCGCAGGCCATTAATCACATTTTCACTGGCAGAGGCTGTGCCTCGTGTTGAGAGTATATACACTCTAGGTAAGGTTACCGTGGGTAAAGAGGTGGTTGTAAACTTGTTTTCAGCCCAGTTTATTGCTCTAGACTCAAATTCAGTTCGTTCTTCTTCTGCAGTACGCTTGTCATTCAATGTGCTATAAGTGAAGGTTTTGTTTAGGCTGCTGTTGCCCGCAACCATATAGCCTAATTGCGCTGCCATAATGACGCGACCTCCACCGTTGTAACGCATGTCGAGTACCAAGTCGTCTATTTGTCGTGTTTTAAATAGATTGAAGGCTTCAATTAATCCTTCTTGGGCTGTTGGAATAAATTGATTGAACTGCACATACCCAACCTGCTTGTCGCCATAGCTAATGACTTTAGCGTTTTGCACCGGTGAGGTTTCAATATCGACTGAAGTCAGGGTAATGGATTTTTCGTTGCCTGCTTTATCTTCAAATACAAAGGTATGAGGCTCGCTTTGCTTTGGTGATAGGCCCGCATTCAGTGCAGCGCTATTATCGCTTGAAATAAAGTCGATGCCATCTATCGAAAGGATTTTATCTCCACGTACGATCCCTGCATTCGCTGCTGGTGAATTGGGCTCTACTGCGGCGACAGTAAAATTACGTGGTGGTGATGTGGCAATGGCCGCCCAGCGAATGCCATAACCAGTTGCAACGCCCGACTGTGCTTCTTTTTGGAAGCTTTCATAAGATTCGTGGAAGTGAAATTGATCTTTGGCATTACCCGATGCTGTTGTTTGGTTTGTTTTTAATTGCTCAAAGTAATCGATAACGGTATCGAATTGTGTTGGGTCGTTGTCTAGTACTTCATCGTACCAAAGGTAGGTTTCATTGGTAAAAGAGCGGAGCCACATCTTTTCATGCATCGCCGTACCAACCTTATCGGGATAAGGTTGGTTGTTGTTATATTTGTCTATACCCGTTCTTGGAGAGGCGCAATAGTTAATAAACTGACTTGATGCAGGAAATTGATTGAACGTCCAAGTGGGCGGCTCGGTTTGTCCAGTGTTATTACCTGGGTTATCGGTGCCTAACGAATCGCTACCACCGCCACCACAAGCGGCTAATAACAAGCTCATTGCTGTTGATGCGAAAACTAGAGTAATACGTTGCATCGTATTCACGTTCCTGTTTTAGTTGTATGACTAAAAACTAGCACCGCTTGGGTTATCTCGCAATCCCTGTTTCTGCCAAGCCGTGAATAATTTCCGCTGCTGTGAGGAGATTTTTAGTCCGTAGGTTTTTTCCATATAAAAATACGCCTCAGCGATGCGTTTTCTTGCATATTCTGGAGGTTCAATTCGGCGTAATTTAAAGTCTATCTTTACTGGACATGCACCATAATTTGCTTCAGTACTAGGTAACATGCCAAAACGGAAATTAGAGCGATCCCCATTAATTTCACCAATTGCTGGGGCGAGATTGTGAATATCGGCTTCCATCTTCCTAAATTGTTCACTAACCTTACGGCAGTTCTTTCTACCCCCATCTTGCCAGCACTGTAACTGATGTCCAAACTCCCACGCGGGCACGATATGCTCCCACTCAACGCGCTGAGCACGGGCGTTTTCTTTGCCGTTGTGAGTGTAAGGTAACCTCGGGGTATAACCACAACTTGCAGAGTCCGGCACCAGCTTTTTGCCTTGCTTTTTGATATTACAATTACAATAAAGCGTACGGGTATTGTCGGTAACTTGTTGTGATAAATGTTTCTTTGCTTTTGAGAAAGACGTGAATTCTTGAGCGTTAGCTGTTAATACAAATAAGCTAAGCGCTAAGATATAGTAATATCGTGACATAACCTCTCACCAAATGGTGGAATACAGGGAATATCACTATATCAAAAAAATCATCAATACCAACAAGAGTGTACGATAAGAACCTTTATTTCTTTAGTGTAGGGCGACGTTTTCGCCAAGGTGGAGATTGCAATAATAACAATATGCCGGTTAGACAAAAGAGTACACTCGTTGCAGCGAAGGAAATGAGCAAGGGGTTATTAAAATCCTCACGTTCGTCGTAATCCATAATGTGTAACATCCAAAAAAAATCAAAGATGCGCCACAACGTGCTACGAACCGTCACAACCTCGCCACTAGTTGCGCTTAGATACAGCGTGGTGGAGAGGATATCGTTATACTCGACTCGCCAAACATCTTCCTTGTAACCTGCTTCTCTAGGAGCGGTGGCAAGTCGTTCAATATGGCTTACATCTGCTGCAATTAATAGGTGTTGGTTGGCCTGTTGTATTATTTGCTGTTGATTTGGAGTGCTAAAAGGTTCCCCTGTTATCCCATTGAAAATGAGATTCTCATCTTGGTTGAGTTTGATGATGGGAGTATCGAGAAAATGGCCTAACTGGATTTGGTGCACTTGCACTGTGTTTTGTACTAACTGATTGAGGTCTGCCCGGTACGCAGCGGTGGGAAAGGGGTTATCTAAGTTTCTATGTGCCAAGTGTTTACCATGGACCTTTTCTAATGGGATCGCGCTCATGACCAGCCCGCCTAATAGCCAAGCAAAGATCTGTAAAAACAGTAAATAGCCAAGATACTTGTGGAGTTTACGAGCGGGTTTTAGCAGTTTTTTAATCATCACAATATGTTATTCTAGGTATTCGTGAGTATGATAACTATAACGCACGGTGCTTAGAATGTGACAAATTGTCGCATTGTCCAATAAGTAATGTCCTTATCACGCCGATAAGTAAGCCATTACTAGATTTAGCTTTACAAGGTAGCTTTTAATACATGTCTGAAATTCAATTTTTAAATGTCGATTTGGAACTGGAGTCAAAGCAAGATATCAGTGCGCTAGTTTCAGATTTAAAGAAAAATGCTATCGTGCTGCATTACGATCAAGATGACTATCGTCAATTGGCTCGTATTGAGGCAAATACCAATGAATTAACTCCTGATAAAGCGATTAACCAACTGTGTGAGTTAATTGAGTCTTGCTCTAAAGCGGCACTAAAGCAATGGCTAGGTTGTACCAAGCGTACATTTGATATTGGTTTTAATTCAGGCAAGTCACCCAAGTGCTTCTCACAAGCGCTACATGCTGATACGTTGCTTAGAATTTCGGCAATAGGGGCTAGCATCGAAATCACTATCTATCCAATCGAGTCTTAGGCTAAGTTAGAATAAAATAGTGTGGACTGAGTTACTCGCTGCTATTTTTGAAACTAGAGGGGAAGAAATGGCTCCCCCCTAGCTCTAGATCAATTGGTGAGACCAGCTCGACAGCTTATTAATGATACGTCCGTAACTACTTGACTGGTTTCTACATTGTTATTTAGGCTCGGATAAGCTGTGAAAATCGCTGTCTTATACTCTGTCCAAGGCTGGATATAAGTACGGCCTTCCCACCGTCCAGGGTGATACTTAGAAAATGTTCTTTTGCCTTCAATAGGGCTGGTTAACCTCGGGCATGACGGAATTTCTCCACCTGGGTTATAGTTGCTTTTATTCAAAGAGCCTTCCGTGTAAGTTGGTACGTGAATTGTTCTCATCCCAGAACCTGTGTCGATAAAAGCTGTAATCCATCTGCCGGGAATAGTTTCTACTCGAGAGTCACGGTTAGATGGCTTTGCTTCAGCGCTTCCGCTTTGTGATCTCAATGATTGTCCAGTGAAAGGATTTCTTGCGTCACCCCAATATAAATACTTACAGGTACGTGTTGATTCAGATTCAACTTTAATACTGCACGCAACAGGCCCTGAACCACCTCCGAATGATAATGTTGTGGCATCTGAATCAGCAAGTTTCACCGTCAATGGTTCTACTTCTGAAGATTCAGTTGCACTCAGTGTAAATGGTATGGTGAGCAAACTAGCAATATAAATAGATCTAATACTCATTAATGT
>NZ_JAKEVK010000189.1:0-9174 GCF_022398435.1 Pseudoalteromonas sp. Isolate6
ATATCAGGCAATAGATGAGTAAAATCCAGTCTCTAGTAACGCCAAATCGAACTTTTGTGCGGTAACAAAACGACTTTCAGCTAAAACATCGTCAACTAATTGCTTTTGCCAGGCAGTTAACACAAAATTTGGTGATATCACTTTAAGTGCAATCAGTTTTATAAAAATGAATAGTCTACACTGAGCA
This sequence comes from Pseudoalteromonas sp. Isolate6, assembly GCF_022398435.1. Taxonomy (NCBI): domain Bacteria; kingdom Pseudomonadati; phylum Pseudomonadota; class Gammaproteobacteria; order Alteromonadales; family Pseudoalteromonadaceae; genus Pseudoalteromonas; species Pseudoalteromonas sp. Isolate6. Next base: position 188 of record NZ_JAKEVK010000189.1, read on the forward strand.
TTGATCTGAGACTTGTTTAGCGTTTCGCTCTCTAGCATGGCTTTGTGAAGAATACTTCTTTCAAAGTACTGCTGATTAAAGTCTAGGTATTTTTCTTTTGCTATTGCACGGATCCCAAATAGGTTAGCAATTGATACTAGTTCTTCTGAATACTCACGAGAGTGGAGCGCAGTAGCATGTTGGATCTCAACCCCTTGTTTAGTCACCAGAAACACAATAACTGCTGCGAACGGCGACAACAAACGCTCAAATTGTTCACCATAACTCTCACCCACATATAAGGCAATGATTTGACTGATTATGCCGTATTTATGCACGACATCTTCTGTAAAAGGAAGCTTGTGATTTGTTATAATTTGTTCAAGCAACACCCGCTGCGCCAGTAACCCTGCTGCATCAAGTCCCACCATTGCAAGCGAGTGCCTAACGGATGCGGCTTTTAGATTTTCACGGTTATACTGCTTTGCTGCGATCTGCACCGCACTTGAAACTGATTCAAACTCACAAATCAGTTTTTCAAGTGCCCGAATACTCTGAAATTGACTGTGAGATAATGCTTTTACTGTTGCTAATAAATGTGAGTGTTCCGAACCAAAAGGTTGTACTACTGGTTCAGCGGCTCTATCCCAAATATTGTATAGGAGATTAGCATCTGTCGTTGTGGTCAAGCTACAGTGGAATTGGAACCTACGATTGGCCTTCGCCAACTTTTTAGTTTGCCCTTGTTCAACAACAGCAATTATTTTCTCACTACTACTTTGTATCACCAAAAAGCCCACTTCGCCCTTAATTTCACACAGCATTCCCGCGGGATGTTTTACAAATGCCCCAGCAATTGCACTCAGTACCTTTAATGCAAAAGTGTAATTAAGTTTGCCATAAAGAAGCTTAATTGCTCGATCTAAAGCCATACTATTTTGTCTATAGGTTGGTGTTATTAGGCTTGCTATTCGATGAGTAATTGCCACGATCAAAGAAGCATGGTCATTAAACCGTTGGGGAATAGAGGATACTAGTTTGTTGTCGTAATTTGAAAGGCGAGATAAAACTCGCAAGCACTGCAAGTTCGGTGTTTGTCCATCACTCAGTATTTGTACTGCCAGTTGATGTCGAACTTTCCAAAGCTTATCTTGCTGCGCGTCTAGCTTTTTACCCGCTGCAAGTTGGTCGCTTTCGCGGGCAACGCATAAATAGTCTGCAAAACTCGCAAGCAATAATTCTTCAGTTACGGCACGCGAGAAATTTAAGTGATGACAAGCCATACAAACCAACACATTTTGATTCATGACCAGATTGGTGTTGTAGCCCAAGTTTTGTGAATAAAGCCCAAGCTGTCCATGCAAGCTGCTAGGGGAGGACTCGTAACAGTCCATATAAAGCTGTGCAAGTTTAACTAGGGTAGGGTAAATAGATGACCACTTTTCTTTGTGATAATAAAGACGTAATACTTTGTGTGTGCCCTGAGCTATCGCAAACAGTGTTTTACTAGTGACTATCCTTGCGTCCATCAAACTTTACCAATTTTATTAAGTAAACGGCCTATTGCTAAGCAGAAAAACAGCCCTACTCGCAAGACAAAAACTTTGCTATCTAATTTTTCTAAATGAGGCGTTTTTAACGAAACTAATATGTTATTTCACCCTTAAAATTGGTTGGAACATTAATCTGATTGGTATGACACTTTATCAAATGTAACCCTTGCACCAGGACCCCAAAGCTTCAGTACGCCATTTTCAAATAATAATCCAGTACATTCATCTTCCGTCGTAATCCCGTCCGGTTTTACAAGCTGAGTACGATAAAATACAATTTGTAAAATCGTATTATCTTGTTTCTTCTTTACATACGTTAGATCCGGACTACCCAAGGTATCTAATACTGTATCCAACTCAGTTGGTTTTTCAAGGCTAAGGTTACGAATGAAACGATTATTAAATGCTTCTCGATCCTGCCAAATCATCGCTTGCGGATCATCTTTATAGTAGTTGATAACGAGAAACACCACAGTAACGTAAACCGCAAGGCCAAGAAATATGTACTGTAATATTTTCCTAATCATCTAACTGCTCAATAAAGAATGGGTAAAATGGACTCTGTATCAACAAAACTGAGATACGCTTGCATGCAATATATCAAAGTCACCTACATTAGCCTAGCGCTTAGCGACGATGTAATACATTGCCAATAAAAAGTCCCTTCAAACCACTCGTATATCCTTCAAACTAAAGCCAATTTCAATATCTCTCCTTAGTGTCACTAGTGCCAGACTTGTAACATAATCGCTTGCTCCGGCCTCTAATTTTGCTTTTGCAGCAGGCTTTACTGTCTCATCTTTTAGCATATTTTCAAAGTCATCATGCTTTGCAAGCAGCTCTTGCGCTGTTTTGACACCAACCCCAGCAACACCTGGAATATCGTTCGTCTTGTCACCACTTAATGCCCAAAACATTTCGAGCTTGCTTTGGGTCACAGAAAATCGACTTTTGATATCTTCAAGCGAAATTATCGACTTTTTGAAATAGTCGTACACAGAGATAGCATCATTGATCAGGGGTAAGAAGCCTTTATCAGTCGATACTATCGTGCAGTTAACATTGGCGGCAGCGGCTTTACAAGCAAGTGTCGCTATCACATCATCAGCTTCATCATGTTCGGGATTAAATGATTTAACACCAACACTTGCAAACGCTTCTGAAAACTTATCGAGGTTATGATTTAGGAATTCGGGCATAGGTTGACGACTTATTTTATATTTTGGGTAGAAGTGATAACGCCAACTTTTATCACCATCAAAGACCGCAACGGCGTGTGTCGCCCCCGTTTTACGTAACAAGCTACGAGTAGCTTGCTCTACACGAAGACAAGAGGCCTTAATATGAGCCTCTTGTTCTTTATTACCTTTTGGTTCGTTAACGGCATAGATGCGCCTGATAAGGTTAAGCGCATCTATTAACAACAAATTATTCATTCACTCTAAGCTTTAATTTTATAACACGGTATATATTTGCTTCCAGGTAACTTCATTCGCCCTTGAGCTACAAATGCACCCAACAGCTTATCCATATCGGCCATCAGTGATTTATCACCACTTAATTCATACGGACCGTGCTGTTTAATTGCTGTAATACCTTCATCCTTCACGTTACCGGCAACAATACCAGAAAAAGCACGTCTTAAGTTAGCGGCCAGTAATTGTTTTGGTTGCGCTAAGTGTAAGTCTAAGCCAGACATATTTTCATGCGTCGGTGAAAAAGGATGCTGAAAATCATTTTCAATCTTTAATGTCCAATTAAAGTAATAGGCATCACCCTGAGACTTACGATACTCACGCACCGTTGCCATCGACTGCTTGAGCTTTTTGGCTACCAGTTCTGGATTGTCTACGATAATCTCAAACTTAGACAGGGCTTCTTTCCCAAGTGTTTTTTCAACAAAAGCACTGAGCTCTTCAAAATATGCAGCTGACTCTTTAGGGCCAGTTAAGATCACAGGTAAACATTGCTTTTCGTTTTCTGGATGTAACAAAATACCCAGTAAATAAAGCAGCTCTTCAGCTGTTCCGGCACCGCCTGGGAAAATAATAATGCCATGTGCGATACGGATAAACGCTTCTAGACGTTTTTCAATATCAGGCAAAATCACTAATTCATTAACAATAGGATTAGGCGGCTCAGCGGCAATAATACTGGGCTCGGTTAACCCTAAATAACGATTATTAGAGATCCGTTGCTTGGCATGGCCAATTGTAGCTCCTTTCATTGGCCCTTTCATAGCTCCTGGTCCACAACCAGTACAAATATTCAGACCACGAAGGCCCAGTTGATAGCCCACTTCCTTGGTATATTTGTATTCAACTTCATTGATTGAATGACCGCCCCAACAGACAATCATGTTAGGGTCTTTATTCACTTCAAGCGCATCGGCGTTACGCAGCATGTCAAAAACCATATGAGTAATTTCCACCGGAGATTTATTCTCACCATGGTATTTTTGACAAATAAAAAGTATATCGCGGATCACAGAGAATATGTGCTCATGAATACCGGTAATTATTTGACCATCGACAAAAGCTGACTCGGGGGGATTGCTTAACGCAATTTTTATTCCTCGCTCACGTGCGAGTAGCTGAATATCAAAATCTTCATATTTATCGTATATTTCTGAGCTGGAATCAGTATGGCTACCTACGTTCAACACCGCCAATGCACAATTTCTAAAAAGCCTATACCTCTCACTTGTGGTTGACTGCTGAAGTAAATCGACTTCCAATCTTGATAATAAGTTAAGAACCCCAGTTGGGTTTAGCTCTATTTGCATAGGCTTACTCCTTGTTTGTTATGCGCAGCGGGTGGTAATACCAACTAGTCTTAATACTTGCTCAATTTGAAGGAGCAAATCAGACGCTAACTGCGTTAAAAATTTCTCATTTAGAACAACTAAACAGCAAAATTTTCGCCTTGCCTACATGGATGTAGGTACCTTGGCGATAGCAGGACGCGGTAGCGGTGTTATCGACAAGATTTTCTTGCCTCAAAATAGAACGCTTAATTAAACGAATTGGTATAACTAAGCAAAGCGGGGACGAGTATAAAAGCTCGCCACTCAGCCTTTACCCAAGTTAACTCTATTTACTTAAAACATAGCCTATCTCGCCCGCTGTTCTTCGCTTCATAAAGCGCAGCATCGGCTCGGTCAAAGGCACTGAGCGCTGTATCCCCTTTGACAAACTGAGTAGCGCCGAGAGAAATCGTAATTTCGACTTCTTTTTCTTTAAATTTGAATGGTATAGATTTAATGACTTGCCTGACTTTTTCAAGCGGTTTTTGCGCATGAGTCAATGGCATCCCCGGCATTAGCAAGACAAATTCCTCACCGCCGTAACGTGCGATGAAATCGCTTTTCCTGATAGACTTTTTAAGCGCTCTTGCGATCACCTGTAATGTTTTGTCGCCCGCGCTATGTCCATAGCGGTCGTTGATTGACTTGAAGTGATCGACGTCGATCACAACTAGAGTCACATCTGAGTCATTAATCTCAAATAAATGCATTTCATGGGTTAGACGCTCATCAAACGCGGCTCTATTTGGTAATTTGGTTAAGCTATCCAGTAAGCTTTTGAATTTTTGTTCACTGAGCCGTTTTTTATAATTTGAAACTTTAGATTCTAAAATGTTAATTCGATTATTAATTGCATCAAAGGAGTCTAGCAGCGCCTCTCGCTCATTTTTTTCGAGTTTTTCACGCGCTATCAAATCTGCACTCAATAGCTTCAACTCATTATCGACCAAGGCCTTAAGTTCTGTTATTGAGCTGGCGTTTTGGGTTTGCTGATTTAAGTTCTGAATTTTTGATTCAATTTTATTGTTTAACGATTGCAGCTCTTTAGATGTTGATTTTGAACGTGCTGTTGTTTCAACAATAGAACGATGTAGCTCTTCTAGTGTCTGATTTAAAGAAACTAAGAAGCCTTGCGCAGATTGGCGTTCTTTGGCAATCGTTTGCGCAATAATTTTAATGATCTCTGTCGCTGCAGAATATAAATTATCTAAACTGTCATCGTCAGCAACGCTTGCCCGGATCTCTTTAACCTTTTCTATCACTTCGTCTTCGAAAATTAATTCGTTGATTAAAGCTTGAAGCTCTGCAGCTAACTCAGGATGACGGCCATCGCCGGTTTCTTCCCTAACTTCTACTTTAGATTGCAAAACGGTGTGATAAATTGAAACTAAAGACTCTAGCACTGGGATGTAAGCATTAGTGGAGTTAATTTCTTCAAGTTCAACATCTAACAAATGACGCAACTTTCTGCGTGATTCATTTGGCAAGCCTTTCAGCTTTTGCAGCAACTTGCCGCTTTGTTGAATCGCTACTTGCAACGCTTTTTGGTTATTGGAGTTGGTCACTTCTTGAGACTTCAATGGCTCAGAGATACCATCGATAAACGGCGCTAGCTGCTCAAAATCAACACCTTTATTAAGCACAGTACGAAACTTAGCCAGCTGATTATCAAGCGAAACATCTTGCCCTTTGCAGGCGAGGGATAACTTTGCAGCAAACTGAGTTAGAAGTTCTACTTGTTGTTTTCTTGCATCCTCAAGCGTTTTTCTAGCCTCGATGGCTTGCTTTAATTTTTGCTCGAGCATTAAGGCATTGTCAGTCACAGATTTCCAATCATAAAATAATCTCTTAGTTATTAAGTCTACAACAAATTAGGTCGTTATGTGCAGAAATTTAACGTGGTAACGTATCGGAGTTTGCTGTTTACTCATCGATATTACTTAGCGTGTAAGTTGCTGATTTGGTAAATTGATCATATCTCGAATTACCGACAAATAATAATGAAGAAAAGTCTTATTGCCTTAGCATGTACAGCAACATTTAGTGTTTATGCTGACGTCGACTACCGTATTTCAATTACGCAACCACAGCATCACCTCGCAGAAGTGGAAGTAAAGTTTCCAAAATCCTCACAGTCAAGCATTGATGTGCAACTCCCAGATTGGCGCACAGGTCGCTACGAGATATTGGATTTAGCCAATGGCGTACGCTTTTTTGACGCCAAGTCTCAAAACGGACAAGTACAAAAATGGGAAAAAATTGATAAAAGCACATGGCGTGTACACCTTAGCGAGCCGACCGAACTGACGGTTAAATACCAGATTTATGCCAATGAGTTAGGTCTTCGAGCCAGACACATAGACGACACCCACGCGTTTATCGATGCATCTGGCTTTTTGATGTTTAGTGAATCTTTCAGATCTGAGCCTGTATCTGTTGAACTCAATGTTCCGAAAGACTGGCGCTCTGTTTCCGGTATGGACTTTGCCGATTCAAAACATAGCTTCAAAGCCGATAACTATGACATATTGTTAGATTCCCCTATTGAAACTGGCATTAATCAACTGCATAAGTTTGAGGTAGATGGCCGTAAATATGAATTAGTTATTTGGGGCAACGGCAACTATGACGTTGACCAAATGCTCGCTGATCTTAAAAAACTCGTTCAAACCGGCACGCTTATTTGGCACGATTATCCTTATGACCGTTATGTCTTTATGGTGCATGCAACCAGTGGTGCACGAGGGGCAACTGAGCACTTAAACTCGACGATTATTCAAAGACATAGGAACAGTTTTAAAGACAGAGATGATTACATTGGTTTTATCTCTACTGCAGCACATGAATTCATTCACACGTGGAATGTCAAAAACTATCGCCCAGCAGGTATGGTTCCTTATGATTACGTCGCACCAAACTACACTGATTTATTGTGGCTAGCAGAAGGCTCAACCAGCTACTTTGAGGATTATTTACTGCTAAGCGCAGGGATCACCACCAATGATGAATATCTTAACATGCTGACTAAGCGTGTTAACCGTCATTTGAAAACTCCTGGTCGTCATATTCAGTCAGTCGCAGCAACGAGCTTTGATAAATGGATCAATCAAGGTGGCGATCATGGGATAAATTACAGCACCAATATCTATTCAGAAGGGGCGTTGGTATCCATGGCGCTTGATATTGACTTACTCGCAAAGTCAAACGGAAAAATTAGCTACCGTGACGTTCATAAAGCGCTTTACAAACAGCACAAACTGCCACACAGCTTCACCAGCGAAGATGTTAAAAACATCCTAAAAGAGCTCACAGACCAAGACTATAGTGCTTGGTGGAATGAATATGTTGATACGCCAGCGAATATAGATTTTGACAAATTATTCGACAAAGTAGGGCTTGTTTATGGTTATCCAGAGTCGGCAAAAGTGATTGCTGGCTTAAATGGTATGGCAAGGCAAAAGGGTGAGTTACTGGAGCTGACCCATGTGGCTCGTGAAGGAAATGCATGGCAAGCGGGGTTAACAGCAGGCGATCTTATCGTTGCATTTGATAAGCACCATGTTCGTAAAGATTTAAAAACAAGCTTAGAAAACTTCGAGCCAGGTCAAACAATCACAATAGATTTTATCCGTCGAGATAAGTTAATGAATACCAAAATCAAGCTTGACCGTGACCATGATAAGCCTAAAAAAATAACATTCATGCCAAACCCATCAAACGAGCAAGCATTACTTTATAAAGCATGGATGGGTGTTTCTCACCCAAATGAAATAAAATAATGCCTAATCAAAAAGGGCTGATAACTATCAGCCCTTTTAAATCCGTAGTCCTAAGCTCAGTCGCAATTAGCTTAACTTAGAACAACTTAACTTACATAATGCGAGAGAAGAAGCGTGAACGGTTCTTAGAGCGGCCTCTACGCATAGAAGAGCGGATCTGAGAGCGTGTACCTGCTAGCCAGCTTTCACGGTCTACTTTGGCGTTATCACCACGCCTTGCTTCTTCAGTAGCTCTAAAGCCACAGAATTCACGGTATGCTTTTAAGTCTAGTGACAATTCTTGCAATACAAGTTCAATCATAATCGCGTCATCCACATAACCCAGTACAGGGATATGATCTGGAACGATATCTTCTGGCTCACTGAAATAAGCAAGAGAAGCCATGATCTCACGCTTTTCATCTTCAGGCATTTGCCATTCTTCATCTAACACTGCGTCAATTAGTGTTTGTAACGAAATTAGACGAGTGCTTACAAATTCAGGAAGGTTGGATTTTTCCATCGTTGCCACTAAATCACGCGCTTTAGCAATGATTTCGGCATCACTTACATCGCCACTTTTTTCGATAGCAGCTTTCATCATTCCACGGAAGTGTTCAAGATCTGAATCAGAGAGTTCAAAGTTGATTTCTATAGACACGTCTGTGCTCCCTCAACGTTGTTATTATTAATGGTTTAAGCAAAAAGTTAAACTTATTGCAATAATCTTAGATACTAGCACATCTTTTTCAGAAGTCTTCTCATAAATTACACTTTTAACACGAATTTTTCTCTATTATGTACAGCCATCGCCCCCATCGGTTAAAAGGCATACAGCGGTTTTCACACTGTGTAGTTAGAAATGATGATGATAGCGTTTGAGAACTAAAC